>JALHSU010000156.1 GCA_022865345.1 Candidatus Zixiibacteriota bacterium | reverse complement strand
TCTTTAGTAGAAAAAGACAGTAAATCCTCATGTAAAAAGCTACTTACCCTCAGTTTTCTCTTGCTTCTTTTCTTCTTTCTGGTATCTCTTCCTGAAACGCTCCACTCTTCCGGCAGTATCCACTAACTTCTGCTTTCCGGTGAAAAAGGGATGGCAATGTGAGCAGATTTCCACATGGATATCCTTGGCTGTGGAACGGGTATGGATGACATTCCCACAGGCACAGGTGATGGTGGTCTCATAATACTTGGGATGAATCTTCTCTTTCAAAACCTCTTCCTCCTTTACTATGCTATTCTACGTCAAAAATCTGGCTTAATATAATACGAAAAAAAGAAAAGACAAGGGAAATTTAAAAAAGAAAGGAAGAACCCATTTATGAAATTGTGCTTGACTTTGACAAGAGAATTTTCATATGTTTGCTTATTAAAGCTCATAGATCAGTCGAGATAATTAGGCGAATAAAGGTATTGTATCAATTCGTACATGAAATTGAGTCACAGAAATGTTCGCTATCGATAACGGATGAGAGAATTAAATAAGTTATGGGAAGACTAAAAATTCTTGCAGACGGAAAATCTCCGCAAGCCCGGGCCAATGAACGAGGCAAGCTATTTGAACGACTTATGGCCGATGTGCTGCGCCACTACGGTTACAGCATCGACCAAATCTCAAACGTCAACTACGCAGGTATGGAAATAGATATTGAAGGAGAACATATAACAATGGACATTCCGCTGTATGCCGAGTGCAAATGCTATGAAACAGATGTAGCTGCTCCTAAATTACAAGAATTCTACGGCAAGTATATGACGAGGTGGCTGAAGAATAAGAAGTGCCATGGTCTTTTCATTGCATTACCTGGTGTTAATAGTCACGCCAAGGGATTCTATAAAGAGAATATTGAGAATAACCAGGAAACTTCTGTACGTCTCTACGAAGAAGAAGATGTAATTAAGGCAATTGTAGGGACTTCTGAAGTCGCTAGTCCGGATGCTCTCTCCAAATTAATTACTCAGGAAGTAGGCACACCTGGCGAATGGCTTTTACTATATACTGACAAGGGATTGTTTTGGATTCAGTACATTATTCCACCAGGGTCAGGAATTCCTTGTAATGTAGCTTTTTTCGATGCCAAGGCAACTCCTATTTCAGACAAGACAACTCTCGATTATCTGACACAACTTTACCCTGAACTCGACGATTTTCAAAAAATTTCCTTGTCTGGTGCAATTGCCCTTCGTACACCGAGTTCCTCCCAAGTTATGGAAGAGATAGTCGAGGTTAGGGGGAGTTTGTCCTGTTTTGAGTATCAATTTCCCGCTTCGCCTGAACATTTCGTTGGTAGGCACACTGTTCTTGGGGAATTGGATTCCTTCGTAAAGAAGGTCATAAGCAAGGAAACCTCGGCGCATGGCATATTATTTGAAGCAAATTCAGGATGGGGAAAGAGTTCTGTAGTCCTTGCCAGTGTAGCACGTCTCAAAGAAATGGGACACTTTGCCATTGCCATAGATTCTCGCACAGCCGCTTCTTCTCAATTTATTTTACGTGTGTTGGATTACGCTCTTAGCAAATTTGGGGACTTCAGCGGACTACTTTCCGAGGACAATAAACCCACCACCATCACTGGCTTTGAAGGTGCACCGAAATCTCTTATAAGTCTGGGGCAAGTGCTTGGAAACAATGACAAAGTCATGTTCATCTTTCTTGACCAATTCGAGAATGTATTTTCCATGCCCGATACTTTAAAACGAATTAGAGATCTATTATTCAAATTATGTGACGCTCAGACTAATGTGGTGATAGGCTTTTCTTGGAAAACTGATCTTATTGGTCTGACCAGTGAATTTCCCTATCAAATACGGGATGCCATTACAGGATTAAGTAAACGCATAACTTTGGACACTTTCTCTGAAGTCGAGACTACTGCTCTTCTCAATAAACTCAGCGAGGAATTGGGAACACCTTTGAGAAAAGACCTCAAATTCTTTCTTTCTGAGTTCTCTCAAGGATATCCATGGTTGTTGAAGAAACTTTGTGCTCATGTCAAATCACAGCGAGAAGCCGGAGTACCCCAATTGGATATAGCCAACAGCCTTCTGAATGTTGAAGAACTCTTTAAGGAAGACTTGCGTGGTCTCGGACCCGTAGAGGAGGGAGCATTGCGACATATAGCCAAGGCTGCACCAATTAGTGTCTCTGAGATGGGCGAAGAGTTAAGACCGGAAGTAGTTCAAAGTTTAGTTAACCGCCGACTTATAATAAAAATTGGTTACAAGTTTGACATATATTGGGATATATTTCGCGATTATCTTAATACTGGTAAAGTACCAGTTCAAGAAAACTATATCTTACGTGTACAAGCAGGAGGTGTGCTTAAGACAACGAAGTTACTAACTGAGGCTAAAGGAGCTCTTAACACATCTAAGTTTCAAAAGTCTGCAGGTTTATCAAAAAAGTCATTCTACAACATACTACGTGACATAAGATTGCTTGGGATTGCTGATATCGATGACAGCAAGGTTACTCTGTTATTCTCTCTTCCAGTAGAAGAAAAAGCATTTGCGGACTCTTTACGTGCTTATTTGCGAGAAAAACTTCCGCGCAATCGTTGTGTCTGGAGACTTTTGGAAGAACTTGAAAGAACTGGTTCGTTAACCTTGGATGGTTTGTCTGGTATTCTTGCGAAATCGTGCCCATATATCTCTGCTACTAAGCAAACTTGGCAAACATATGCCAGAATTTTTGCAGACTGGATGGACTTTGCTGACCTAGCATTATTTAATAAAAGAGATAAGACAATTACCCTCTACAGACCTGGAACAGAGGTTCGCGAGCGGCATCTTCTTCTTGCCAGGCGTCGCGGCGGCATGACTATTCCCCTCATACAATATAATCCTGTCGAGAAACTTGCAATAAGGCTTGTGCAAGCTATTCAAGAAGGTGGTAGGATGGATTGGTCAGGGTTTGCGCGAAGTACAATTACCAAATCCTTAGCCACACTTGAAGACCTGGGTTTCATTGTGAGGAAGCCAGGTTCTATAAGCATTCTTCCCAAGGTAAAGGAGTTTGTTTCTATGCCCGAGAGGCGTCCCGCTCTTTTCGCGGAAGGTGCCTTGAAGATAAAAGCGTTTGCGATTTTCATTGAGATACTTCAGTCGCATCAGGAGAAAAGCAGTACCCTCTCACAACTTGCTTCTGAAATCAGGTCTAGGCTTGGCGTGGATTGGAAGGAAGGAACCGCGATTGGACTAGCTAAGATTATGCTCAACTGGGCAAGACATGCAAAACTTGCGCCCGGAGTGTTCGCTAAAAGCCAAAGAGGACGGAGAAAATACGAGATGAAAACTGGACCTCAGTCATCATTCTTCCTAGATTTAGACTCAAACTAACTACAAGAAAGGAAGGGTGGAGTCAAGCTCCACCCCTAAGCGATCTTTCATCTTAAGAGAGGGATAAAAAAACGCCCGACACAAATGTCGAGCGTTACGAGTTTTATCTGTCATTTTATCGTATGGCTAAAAGCCTTGCCCTACGATTTTTTCCCCTTTGAGCTTTTGAGCCTTTGAACGTTTGAACCTTTTATTCTTGGGCGAGGAGACCTCGCCCCTATCTTTTATTCCCTGTTTGCTGTATGCTGTCTACTGTCTACTTTTTACTCTACCGTCACGCTTTTCGCCAAATTCCTGGGCTGGTCAACGTTGCAGTCGCGCAGGACTGCTATATGGTAGGCTAAAAGCTGAAGGGGGATGATGTTCAAAAGCGGAGACAACTGCTCCAGAGTGCGAGGTATATAGATTACATGATTTACTAATCTGGCTATCTCTTCGTCTCCTTCAGTGGCAATTGCAATAACCCTGCCGTTTCTGGCTTTGACCTCCTCGATATTGGACAGGACTTTCTCATACACGTTATCCTTTATAGCTATCACCACTACTGGCATATTCTCATCGATTAAAGCTATAGGACCATGCTTCATCTCTGCGGCCGGGTAACCCTCCGCATGGATATAGGAAATCTCTTTTAGTTTTAAAGCACCTTCTAGAGCCACAGGATAATTGATTCCTCTCCCCAGATAAAGGAAATTGTTCTTCTTATAATATTCTCTGGCGATCTCCTTTATGTAGGAATCATTTTTCAGAAGAGATTCGACCTGTTCCGGGATTTTCTTGAGAGCATCGATTACCGCTCTTCCTTTTTCTAAAGAAAGGTTCCTCATCCTGCCCAAAAGCAGGGAGATCAAAGTCAAAACCATGATCTGGGAGGTAAAAGCCTTGGTAGAGGCAACTCCTATCTCAGGTCCAGCGTGGATATAGACTCCTCCATCAGTTTCCCGGGCAATGGTTGAGCCTACCACGTTGCAAATTCCCAAAACAGTTGCCCCTTTCCTGATTGCCTCCTTCATAGCCGCTAAAGTATCTGCAGTTTCGCCGGACTGGCTTATCACGAAAACAACAGTTCCATCCTGAATAATCGGGCTCCTATACCTGAACTCCGAGGCATACTCTACCTCCACCGGTATGGAGGCAAAATCCTCTATCAGGTATTCGCCAATCAGAGCAGCATGCCAGGAGGTGCCGCAGGCAGTCAGGATGATTCTGTTTATATGGTGAAGCTCTTCATATTGAAGGTTCAGACCGTTCAGACGGGAGATACCCTCTTCATAATTTAACCTGCCTCGCATAGCATTCTGCAAAGTAAGAGGCTGTTCATGTATCTCCTTTAACATAAAATGAGGGAATCCTCCTTTTTCAATCTGGTCTAAAGTCCAGGAGATCTCCTGCACATGAGGGGTTACTTCGACTTTATCAATGGTGGAAATAGAAAATCCTTCCCGGGTTACAGATGCAATCTCGTGATCCTCCAGATAAACTACCTGATTGGTATGCCGGATAATGGCTGAGCAGTCAGAGGCTACTAAATTCTCACCCTGTCCTCTGCCGATGACCAGAGGGCTGCCATGCCTGGCTGCTACGATCTCCTCAGGATTATCCTTGCTAACAACTGCTATCCCGTAAGTTCCCTCAACCTGGGATAAAGCAGTTCTGACAGCTTCAACCAGATCCCCCTCGTAATATTCTTCTATCAGATGAGCCAAAACCTCTGTATCTGTGTCTGAAGTGAATATATGTCCTTTGTTGGATAGGACCTCTCTTAAACTTCTGTAGTTCTCTATGATGCCATTATGAACTACCGCGATCTTTTTCTTGCAATCCATGTGTGGATGAGCATTTAGGTCTGTAGGCTCTCCGTGAGTTGCCCAGCGGGTATGAGCTATGCCGAAGGTGCTCTGGAAATTTCTTCCTTTTAATAGATTCTCCAAGGCGGAGACTTTTCCCGCACACTTCTCTAAGATTATGCCTTGATCCTCTAAGATTGCTATGCCGGCAGAATCGTACCCGCGGTACTCTAACCTTTTTAACCCCTCTAAAAGGATTGGCACTGCTGGTTTATCACCTACATATCCAACGATACCGCACATAGCTCCTCCTTCCGTTTATCATGCTAAAAGCCAGTTCCTGTCAGGATAATACTAAACTCCATAGAGATTGTCAAAAGAAAAAGGATTGAGTTCACCAGCGCCTTGAGGGCAAGGCTGAGATACCGATTTTTTGGTGTCGTTGCGAGGAGGTCATTTGACCGACGAAGCAATCCCTACAGAGTGTACAGATTGCTTCGCCCCCTACGGGTACTCGCAATGACTGATGCGAGTCTATTTTCAGTTCAACTCCCTCTTAGCCTCCAAAACCAATTTTTCTGCTTCTTTTTGACTTTTGGCTTCAGCCATCACCCTTATGATCGGCTCGGTATTTGATTTACGTATATTAATCCAGGAATTTTCAAACTCAACTTTCACTCCGTCCAGATTATTTATTTTCGCCTGCCTGAATTTTCTCAAATATTTTCTCATCTTTGCATCGGAATCACCTGAAAGCTTCATCTTATCCTTTTGAATATAATATTGGGGCAGACTCTCTTTTAACTGGCTTATCTTCTTGTCTGATTCAGCCAAATACTGCAGGATCAAAGCCATACCGGACTGCGCATCTCTGCCATAATGGTTTTCAGGCAGAATTACCCCTCCGTTTCCCTCGCCGCCGATGATTCCTTTTATCTTTTTCAAAAGTGAGACTACGTATACCTCGCCCACTTTACTACGAAAAACCTTGACTCCGTATTTTCTGGCGACATCCTCGATGACCTTTGAAGTGGAGACGTTTATACCTACGTCTGAAAGCCTTTTGCTCAGAACAAAGTCGACGCATAAAGCTAAGGTATACTCCTCACCTAAGGGAATACCTTTGTCTGAGACCACAGCCAATCTATCCGCATCTGGATCGCAGGCAAAACCTAAATCGGCTTTGGCCTGCTTGATTTTTCTGCAGAGCAAATCTAAATTCTCAGGCACCGGCTCAGGCTGATGACTAAAATCTCCGCTCAAACCACAGTTCAGCTCGATTACTTTGCACCCTAATTCTCTAAGAAGGGAAGGGGCGATTCTTGAACCTGCTCCGTTATTGCAGTCTAAAACAACCTTGAATTTCTTCTTTTTGATTTCGTTCTTGTTGATAAAAGACAAATTCAAAATCCTCTGGATATGCTTCTCAATCCAGCTTTGATCCAGCCTGACCTTGCCAAAGGAATCCCAGTCTGAATAGCTTATCTCTTTTTCAGCTAAAGAAAAAAGCTTTTTGCCTTCTCTCTCATCTAAGAATATCCCGTCGGAGTTAAAAAATTTCAGACCGTTCCACTCAGCAGGGTTATGGCTGGCAGTGATCATTATCCCGCCCTTAGCTTTTGAACCTTTAACCGCAATCCCCACAGTCGGAGTCGGACAGATGCCCAAATCTATTACTTCACATCCAGTACAAAGAAGACCGGATAAAACAGTTCCTCTGAAAACCTCACCAGACTTGCGTGTATCCCTGCCCAGAACTACTTTTCCACCCTTACAATAGTTTCCAAAAGCAGAGGAAAATTTCAAGACCTCTGCCGCAGTGAAAGTCCTTCCTACGATTCCGCGTATGCCGGAGATGCTTTTTAGAAGTTTTTCTTGCATTGTTTATCAGTTTCTCAATTCCTTTAGGTGCTCATGTGCTTGCCAGGTCCCCTGACCTAACAAGTCAGGTCAAAACCTAACAATATTATCTCTTCCAGTCGGGTCAGGGGACCCGACTGGCACGTTCAAGATGTTTTTAAACCAATATTTTGTATGGTGTATGCATAGACATACTCAACCAGAGACGTAAGCACCTTTTGCACCACCTCATCCGGAATGCCGTCATAATGCAATGATTTTTTTCTCAGGTCGCACTGGTCGTTCACATAATCGACTACTACCAATTTGTTATTTTCGGCCAGGGCTATCTCGGTGGAGAAAAGGTCTAACCCACAAACCCCAGCTATCTTTTTGGTCAGTTCCTCCATGTTCATGTAAATCTTCTGGTCTATCTGTTCAGGGAAAAACGGCTCCGAGAGTCGGGTCAAGTCGTTCCACCAGCAGATGGCAACATTTCCACAGGAATAAAAAACCCTGAACCAGCCCCTTTTCCCTGAAATCTCTGTGGGGTTGATCTTTTGCTGGATCAGATATTTATCCTCCCAGAACTCCTCCCGGGCTTTTATTATATCCTCGACTCCCTTTGCATCCATCACCACACCTTCGCCGCTGCCTCCGTGTGCTGGTTTCAATACAAATGGGATTCCAACTTTCTCTAAATTTTCCACCCTTAAGTCAGGCTCCTGCTCAAAAGGGGAAAGGATCAGGGTATACGGGACCTCGATTCCGGCAGAGAGAAATTCCAGATGCATGGTGGCTTTATCTGCGGACCATAAGGCTTTGTCAAAATCGTTCAGCATCTTTATCCCCAGGGCCTTGATGAGTTGAATCAATCTTTCAAACTCCTCATTCTGGTCTGAAGCCCGATCCAGAAAAAGCTTAAATTTAAGCTGGTTATTCTGAAGCTTACCCAGAGTCTCCTCTAAATTGTAAGGAGCTATCTGATATATGCTCAGACCTTTTTGATGAATATACCTCTCTAACTCAAATACCATCTCCTTATCAAACTCCCAGCACCAGGCTACACCTAAGTCAAATTCTTCCATTTTTTCTTTCTCCTTCTATGTAGTTGCCCGATTTATCGGGCAATCTTTTGTTCGATAAATCGAACAACTACAATTTCAACTCCTTCCTATAGATTTAATCGGCAAATAAAAAAATTCAATTCCTATTTACCCAATTCAAGACCAGACTGGTCAGGTTTAAAAATTGAAAGAGAGCTTAAAACTTAAACCTTTTTCTTTATCCGGATAAATTTCAAATCCGATATTCTCCATTTCATTGTCAAAATCATATAGATGTGCATCTACATAAGCATCGAACATGCTTATGAAAATTGTAGCTAAACTTGACCAGAGGTAAAGGCTTCTCTGGTCCCGGTAGTATTTGTACAGGTCATATTCATACTGTTTGTCCGGATGGTCCAAAGGCAAAGAGTCAAAAATCTTTTTCTGGTCATCGGTTCTTTTCCACTCGATTGCCATCAGGGTCAAAAAGGTCACCTCTGCCCCAAAAGCCAGCCCGGCCTTAAAATATTTCTTATTGTAAAGCTGTCCCCAGCCAGGGAATGCCACAGACCTCCAGAGTGCTCCCATAGGAGACTTGCTCTTAAATACTGCAGACCTAATCGAATCAGTTGGAGCCAGCCCTTTAGATATTTCCTGGTTTGCGGCATAAGAGGGTAAGGTCAATAAAAATATAAAGAAAAATAGAAACAAGGTTGTTTTTGAAAATTTCATATCTTGACTCCAATTGGGATAATAATATACTTGGTGAGATAAAAAAACAAGAGAAATGTAAAGCAGAAAATTTAGCACTTGATAGAAAGTGAATCCTCCTGCTCCATTATCCAGAATAAGGAGATTTTAGATAGAAATTCATTATTAAAATCTGAAACTTTAAACTATATTTTAAGTAACGAGGGTTACAAAATGAACAAAAGAAAGCTTATCCAGACACTCTTAAAAGAATTAGGTGTGAAATTCTCCACTGCCTTAGGTATCGACCTGAAGAACTCTACCTCTGAGGAGGTTTTTAAATGGTTTTTAGCATCTATCCTTTTCGGAGCGAGGATCTCCGAGACCATCGCCGTCAAAACCTACAAAGAATTTGAAAGAAGAAAAGTGTTGTCGCCGGATTCTATCTTGCAGACCGGTTGGGATGGATTAGTGGAGATTTTGGATGCAGGCGGTTATGTGCGCTACGATTTCAAAACCGCTACCAAGCTCTTAGATATTATGAAGAACCTGAAAGACAGATACAACGGAGATTTGAACTTGCTGCATAAGGAGTCAAGAGACTCAAGAGATTTGGAGGTGAATCTGCAGAGCTTAGGGAAGGGGATAGGGGAGGTCACCACCAATATCTTCTTCAGAGAGTTAAGAGGGGTCTGGGAAAAAGCAGAACCATATCCTTCTGATTTAGTCATTTTAGCTGCAAGAAGGTCTGGACTTATCTCATCTAAGATAAACTCAAAGGAGAAAATCTTAGAGGAGCTAAAAACTCTATGGCAGAAATATAAAGTCAAGGGCAAAGATTATATAGCTTTTGAAGCTGCGCTCTTGAGGTTAGGGAAAGATTATTATCGTAAGGGGAAAACCCAGCCGTTCTAAGATAAAAGAATTTGGATTTGCAGAAAGAGTCGCTTCTACCCACAATAGCGGAGCGGCAGACGTTTTTTTGCATCAATACTCAACTTCAAAACAATCATTCCTATGCTAATTTGAAAAAATATTCTGGAGATTAATAGTTTAGAGAGTTTGAACGTATAAAGAAACAGTTATGGATTTGACTGGCTCTGGTTAATTTTTAATTGAAAATACCCGAATATTAAACTGAAGGCCGAATGATAAACCCAACAAAAGAGGTGAGCGTGTATAAAAAATCATTCATCTGGTTTCTGTTTATCTTGTTATCAATTTCTTTTAACTTAAGTTTTGCCCAGCAGAAAGCTGGAGAGAAGCTTTCCACCCAACCAGAACCGGTTTTTTCTATCCCTCCGAGCGAAGGGCATAAGATCTTAGGTCAAGGCAAAGCAAAAGCTTTAGCTATTGCCAGAGAGGCTTATCTTGCCAAATCTCTGACAGGGCAGGGGGATTTCGATGCTCTGTATTATGGGCTGGACCTGAATATCGACACGACCACCAAAGTAATCTTGGGCGCGGTGACAATGCAGGGTAAGAGTAAGGTCTCGAGCTTAAATACCGTCATTTTAGACCTTTTTGATAATATGGTGGTTGACTCCATAAAAACGGGAGGAACCAATCTTGCATTTACTCATTCTTCCAATCTCATTAACATAACCCTGGACAAAGCTTATGCGCTGGATGAGAGTTTTCTTTTCACAGTATATTATCATGGGCATCCGGTTGAGGGAGGTTTTCTTGCCTTTGCTTTCAGATATCATGGGAATCCACCTGTGCCGATAATCTCCTCTTTGAGCGAGCCATATTTTGCCAGAACCTGGTGGCCCTGTAAAGACCATCCCTCTGACAAAGCAGATTCTGCAGATATCAATGTGACCATTCCCTCGAATCTGATAGTAGCCTCTAATGGCTTATTGAGGACCGTAACTGATAATGGAAACGGAACCAAAACCTATAAATGGCATGAAAGTTACCCTATTACCACCTACCTGATCTCAGTTGCCATGACCAATTACACCATTTTTTCTGACTACTATCATTATTCCCCAACTGATTCAATGGAGGTCAGGTATTTTGTATATCCCGAATGGTACTCCCAGGCAGTCTCCAGTTATGGCATAACTCCTGGAGCGATTGAGTTTTATTCCCAGACCTTTGGGCAATACCCTTTTATCCAGGAGAAGTATGGAATGGCGCATTTTCCTTGGGGTGGGGGTATGGAGCATCAAACCTGCACCTCTCTTCTTTATTCCTGGTATGATTCCTATGTTATCGTGCACGAATTGTCTCACCAGTGGTGGGGAGACTATATAACCTGCGGGGACTGGCATAATATCTGGCTAAACGAAGGGTTTGCCACCTATTGCGAGGCTCTGTATTTTGAGCACATATATGGGACCAGCTATTATCATACCTATATGGGCTATCTGGATTATGCCGGAGGTGGCACCATCTGGGTACAGGACACGACAAACGTGAATCAGATCTTCAGCAGCCTACAGTATGACAAAGCCGGCTGGGTTCTGCATATGCTTAGGCACGTGGTTGGAGATTCAGCTTTCTTCAGAAGCTTAAGAGCCTATTATTCGGACCCGAGGTTTGCTAATGGGACCGCATTAACTGCAGATTTTGAAGGAGTATGTGAGGCTGAATCCGGAATGGACTTGAGCTGGTTTTTCCAGGAATGGATCTACGGCACGTACAGACCGAATTATCAAGTCTCCTGGATGTACGAAAACTTAGGCGGAACCTACCGGGTCTACCTGCATCTGAGCCAGATTCAATCCACGCCACCTCTGGTTTTCACCATGCCTGTGGATGTGACCATCTCTACCCCACAAGGGGATACAACTTTTATAGCCTTCAACAACCAGAGAATCCAGGATTTTCAGTTCGATCTACCCTCCCAACCCACAGCCTTGACTCTGGATAAAGATAAATGGATTTTAAAATACTCAAGCACTGTAGCCTATGGATTGAATATCGTCACCGCCGCTTTATCGGATGGGCTTTCTTCTTATGCCTATGCTGATACCGTAGTGGCTAAAGGTGGAACTCCCCCCTATGTCTGGAAGGTCTGGTATGGAAATTTCCCCTCCAATCTGAGCTTAGATTCTTTATCTGGCATAATTTCTGGTGTGCCTTTGGACACAGGACATTTCAGCTTCACGGTTTTAGTAAAGGATTCCAGCTTTCCACAGAAAAGCGATTATCAGGATTTTACTTTGACTGTTAATCAGGGCATAGCTTTTATCAGAGGGGATGCCAACGATGATTCCAAGGTCACGGTTGCAGATGTGGTCTACATAATCAGCTATCTTTATAAGGGAGGGACTGCACCGTCTCCTCTGGGAAAAGCCGATACCAACTGCGATGGAAACGTGAATGTTGCGGACATAATCTTCCTGATAAATTACCTGTTCAAAGGTGGACCTCTGCCGTGTTGAACGAAGCGAAATCCCGCCGCAAGGCGGGGCTGAAAGCAGTTTGGAGTTTGGGGTTTGGAAAAAGCAAAAAAATGCCCGGTTTTATGCCGGGCGTTTTTTTATGGTTGTGAACGCTAGTAGAGTATTCCTCCAAAAAACTGCTCGTGCAGGAGTTGTACTCCTGCACGAAAAGGAAGGGATAGGGGTGCAACCCCTATCCCAGCAAAAAACTCCTACAAAAAAAGAAAGATGGAGGTCTGAAGACCTCCGCTACAGAAAAATTACATATCTTTCAGTTTCAGGTCATAGACTTTCCATTTTCCCTCTTTAAAATATAGTCCCATTTTGGTATAATCCTTTATGCCGTTTGTCTTATCGATATAGGTTATCTCAACTGTGGCTGAATCGCCTATGACCTCGGATTTTCCAATGACCACTAAGCTGTTGTTCCAGCTTATCCGGGTGGCTCCGTTGTCGGTCAAATCGTCCAGCAGTTCCTGCCTTTTCTTAAGGAACGATGCCAGACTGTCTTTTTCTGAAACTACTTTAAGTCCCTGATTTACTATCCAGTTTAAGTCCAGAGATTCCTTCAAAGCTGTGGTATCAGATTGGTCCACTGCCGCTATGAGTTTTTTCACGTCTTCTCTGGGGTCAGGTTTATTAGAGCAATTCCAGGTGGTGACAAAGAGGATTAGAAAACACAGACAAATAAATCTATGAAAATTAATCATTCTACCTCACTTTTTTAAGCGTTTTCTGGCAAAAGACAAGTTAGCTAAAGCAGATCAGCCTGTCAATTATTATTTGTTCAGATGCCTTAAGGGGAAGAGCCGGGATTCTCCCTTTGAGTAATCCCGTGTTCCTGAAAGTACTGGTAAATGGCATCAGCTATCACCTGGTGACCCCTGGCATTGTAATGGATGAACTCCTCTCTGCCGTTATCATACAGGTCGCCCCGGTCCTCGAAAAGCAAAACCACATCTATCAAGGGAACGCCTATCTCAGTAGTAGTTTCTCTTAATGTCTTATTATAATGTTTGTTGGCGATATGCGGTTTGGAGGTCTTTCCAGGGCCTAAAAAAGCCTTAGCTGAGGAGACCGGTATGGACAGGAAGAAAACCTTGATACCTGACCCTTGGGCTAACTTTGCCAATTCCTTCAGATTTTCCTGATAATCTTTAATGGAAACCCGGTAAACTAATTTCTTTTCATCCTGCGATTGTTTGCTCTTAAGCAGGCTCATAATTTCGAATTTCAGGAAAGAGTAGAACCTGGACCTGGATAGAAAATCGTCCAGATTCAAAATCCACTGGGGGGGGAATTTCTGGTCTTTATCCTCTCTTTCAGCAGGGCACATATCGTTCCAGCCATAGGAGAAGATGATTATATCCGGGTGGAAACCTAAGATCTCCCTTTTTAGAAACCTCACTCCCTGGAAGGTGCTGTACCCGGTCATGCCTGCGTCGATCACCTCGAATTTGGGCTGGGGCAGGTTCTGGTTTAAGAGTTTTTCCAATATCTTGGGATAGGTCTGCTCCAAATTTACCTTCCAGCCAAAGGTGCAGGAGTTTCCCACGCAGATTATCCGTGTGAGGTCAGGATCCTTCTCTGCTGAGAACTCGCGCTCGCGATAACCCTTAGAGTTGATCTTATAAACCCCGTCCACAAAAAATTTCCCCTTTATGGTCTGGTTGGGCCTGATCCTCCAGAAAAGCTCAGAGTCTTTCTTGTAATACTTTGGATAACTCAGTTCCGGATTTAGAAGAAAGGCTCTTTCCGGATAAACTATTTGAAAATCGATCAGTCTGAAGAGAACTTCGGCTATGAGTAGGAAGAGCAGGATGCTCAGGAAAGAGAAAAATAAGGCTTTGTGAAATTTTATCCTGTACATCAGATTTTAAAAAAGAGAGTAGATGAACGGGGCAAGTACCGAACTTTCCGCAAAGATTATGAGAAGCGCAAAAATCAGCAAAAGGAAAATTATGGGCCCCAGCCAGTATCTTTTTCTGAAGCGGATAAACTGCCAGAATTCGGAAAAGATGGAAAAACGGGAGAAGAAGCTCATGCTATCTCCTCTTTTATGGAGTGCATCGTCCGTGACGATGCGCCTCGTCTTAGACCTAGAATTGCTCTGAGGCGGATGTTATCATCCGCCGACGTACCTGCTGGATGATAACATCCAGCAGGAGCGAAAGGTTGTCCGTTGGACAACCAAGTGGCATTGACATGGTCAATGCACTCCAAAAAAACTTCAATCCTGGGCAAACAGTTTCTCATAGGCGAACTCCTCTTTCAGAGGAGTCATCTCTTTCTTATCTAATACGAAATTACCTAAGATAAGGTAGTCCATTCCGGAGCGCATAAAAGATAAATATGCCTCCTCAGGTGTGCAGACGATTGGTTCTCCTCGCAAATTAAAAGAGGTATTTAGAAGAGTAGGACAGCCTGTCAGGTCATAAAATTCCGCAAGCAGGTCATAAAAAAGCTCGTTTTCTTCTCTTTTTACAGTCTGTAATCTGGATGTGCCATCCACATGAGTTACCGCAGGAATTCCATTGCTTTTTACCTTAAAAGTCAAGAGCATAAAAGGTGATTCCCTCTCGATCTCAAAATAATCTTTTGCCTTTTCCCAGATAATGCTGGGAGCAAAAGGTCTGAAACTTTCACGGTATTTCACTTTCTGGTTTACCCTGTCCTTGTTCTCCACTTTCCGGGGGTCTGCCAGAATACTCCGATTTCCCAGAGAACGGGGACCAAATTCCATCCTTCCCTGAAACCAGCCGATTATATTTTGTTCCGCAAGTAATTTGGCTGTAAATCTTAACATTTCCTCCCTACTATATTCTTTGAAAGGTATTCCTTTCCGAATTAGAAAATCTTTTATCTCAGCATGAGAATATTCTGGCCCTAAATAAGCATCTTTCCATACAAAATTTCTTTGGTTATTCAAAAGAGTATAATAGATATAAGCAGCAACTCCTACCGCGCCACCTGCATCGCTTGAGCCTGGCTGGATAAAAATGTCTTTGAACTGAGTCTCTTTCGAAATCCTCGAATTTGCCAGGCAATTTAAAGCCACTCCTCCGGCTAAACATAGATTCTTCAGACCAGTCTCCTTATACAGATGACTTGCCATTTTCAGCACAATTTCCTCAGTTACTTTCTGCAGGCTGGCGGCAACATCCTGATGAAACTTTTTTATTTTGGATTCCGGTGCCCGTCGGGGAGAGCCAAATAGCTTATCAAATCTGCTATTGGTCATCTTCAAGCCATAATCATAGGAAAAATATTTCATGTTCAGCTTGAAACTCCCGTCCTCTTTTAAGTCCACTAACTCTTTCATAATAAGGTCATAAAATGCCGGCTCACCATAGGGTGCTAACCCCATTACTTTGTATTCTGCGCTGTTCACCTTGAAGCCAAGATAGTAAGTAAAGGCACTGTATAAAAGCCCAAGTGAATGCGGAAATCTCATCTCCTGTAAAAGCTCGATCTGATTTTCTTTTCCCACTCCATAAGCTGCAGTTGACCATTCGCCCACACCATCTATGGTTAAAATGGCTGACTCCTTAAAAGGGGAGACCAGAAAACTTGAACCAGCATGGGAAAGATGGTGCTCTATCATCAAAACTTCACCTTTATAGTCCAGTTTTTTCTGGATTAAGCTTGGTATCCAGAGCTTCTCTTTCAGCCACAAGGGGGTTGCCATCAGAAAGGAGATATAAGATTTCGGGAAAGTAGCCAGATGAGAATATAAAATCCTTTCGAACTTGACGAAGGGTTTCTCATAAAAACCAACATAATCAAGTTCCTTAGCAGATATACCCGCGGCGGAAAGACAATAATTGATAGCATTTATGGGGAAATCAGGGTCGTGTTTTATGCGACTAAATCTTTCCTCCTGAGCCGCCGCCACTATCTCTTCATCCTTCAACAAGGCAGAAGCGGAGTCATGATAAAAGGCTGATATTCCTAAGATATACATTTAAAATTGCCTGCGGGCATTTTCCAGATTAACTTCCACTTTTTCTTTTTTGACCCAGTGAGAAGCTTTTTTATCCTTCCATTTCTTGTTCAAAAGGTCTTTGCCTAAAAGTCGAATGACGATGGAAAAAAAACCGATGACTATAAAATAAAAAAGGGTCAGAATAATTATCGCTTGAACATAGGCGACTTTCTTGGAGAAGGCTTTAATTCCAGACCAGGTTGTCGTAAAAAAAATTCTCATAAAATTATCTCAGAGGACGGTAGCGTTGCCACTCCTGTCCTACGGATCCGTTCTAGGATGGCAACGGATGAACCAATATTAAACCTAAAACAAGGATTGTCAAGGGCGAACGTCCTCACGGAGTGAGGACGCTACCATTGCATCTGTATTGTCAAAGTCAAGGCACTCCATAAAAAAACGGTCTTATAAATCTCTTCAGCTATAATCCTGTGACCTTCTTTGGTTGGGTGGCAGTGGTCAATGAATAAGGATTCGTTTCCTCTCTGGTTAAATGCAGAGACTGCATCAACTAAGGGAACGTCATATTTCTGTGAAAGCTGTTTGAGTTTTTCTTTGTAAGTATTTTTTATTCTTAAGGACTGGAAGTCCAGTTCCTTTGCCTTTTCCAGCTCTTTTTCAGACTCCATCGGCTTACCTATATTCTTAAGAGTGACTCCAAGATTATAATGAAACAGCGGATAAAGGGAGTCTGTCGCAATTACCTTCTTAAAAAAGTTCTCTGCCACTGAATAATTTCCCTCTCTCCAGTAGAGAACTCCAAGATTGTTCAGATATAAAGGATTTTCGGGTTGAGAAATCAAGCCTCTTTCGTAAAAAGCTTTGCTTGAATCTGCATTCCCCTGATCCTCATAAGCTGACTTGAAAACTGTCAGAGAGTAAGAGTCGATCTTGTCATAAACTTTTGAAAAATGTGCCCAGTCGATGCAATAAGAAAATTTGTTTTTCAAGATTTTCTGGGTCTCATCTGCCATTACCAGCTCACCTTTTTCTGTCCTTAAATTAGCGAAGACCTTGAATTGCAATCCGGCAGGCCATTCCACAGACACTGGCACATTTACCAGGATTATCTTTATATTGTTCGCCTTCGCTAACTTTATCATCTCCTCGATATTCTGGTAGTAATCTTCAGGCGAGACCCTGACGACGACCTCTTTTTTCTTCTGTCTCAGGAGTTTACTTTCAAAAGAGGATTTGATTGGCAGAAAAATTTCTTTCAAGAATCTGTAAGTGGCAAGTCGGTTAAGGATGCCTAAGACTCCGACCAGATGGGGATTTCTGTCTATTAGCTCCTTGTCTGAAATATAGCCGTTCTTGGAGGCATCGTTATTGCCGAAATAGACCAGGATAAGGTTAGGAGAATATCTCAATCCGTAGTTTTTGAGATAAGTTAACCCCTGCAATGAGGTGTACCCTGAAACCGCAGCATTGATAAGCTCAAAATGCCGATCTGGTTTTCTCTGGCTTAAGATGTTTACTAATTGCTCTCCAAAAGCTTCGTCTCTTTTGTGCAATCCCAGCCCTACGGGAGCAGAGTCTCCCAACAAGAGAATTCTATAAGTATTAGCTGGTTTAGATATTGAAATCTCGGGACCTAAAAGACCCTCAGAGTTGGTCTGAAAGATGGATTTGTGAACATTGGGTCTGAATTTCCATAAGAGCAGCGGATTTCTTTCCTGAACTCCTGAAAAGCGGGAGAAAAGCTCATTCTGCCAGAGCTTGTTTTCCTTAATTATCTTTTCCTGATCTGTGCTTTTAGCTAAGATATGAAAACCTGCATCCAGAATCCTTAAACCTATCTCCACGCAGAAGAAAAAGAAGATGACCACAATAAAGGAGAAGAGAAGATATTTTAGTTTGAAAATTGACTTTGACATAGAATTCCAAAAAAATCTCTTCAGGAAACTAAAACAGATACGAAAAAAAAATTACGAATAACGGATATCGGCTCACTAAGAGATAGCGGTTAAGTAGAGCAAGTCTTTTAGCCCTTTTTTTAGTCCAGGGGTCAAAGCTTTTTGTAGTGGGGCATAAAGCCCGACGCTGCATAGGACCTCACCCTTTCCCTCTCCTTACGAAGGAGAGGGAAAGGAGGGGTCATACTGAGCCCGTAGAGCGAAGTATCTAAACCAAAAAGACAGATTCTTCCCCCGCCTTTGGCGGGGTCAGAAAGACAATGTTGAAGTATGGGGCACGTTCCCGCCTGTGGCGAGATGCCCCCACCATCTCCTCAGTTATTTCCCCTTGAAAATCCCAATGGTATTCCCGTCCAGATCAGATAAAAGCCCAAACCAGCCGACATTGGGTATCTCGGTTTTCTCCTTGACTATTTTCCCGCCCAACTCTTTGGCTTTACTCAAGGTTTTCTCGATATCTTCCACTAGAACGTAGATCAGCACCCCATCACCGGGATTGACCCTGTCCACTTTCTGGATTCCGCCACCGGGTTCTTTTCCAGTCTCAAACATCAGGTAATCTGAAGTACCTTCCCAAGCTGTGATTTTCCAATTGAAAAGCTGGGAATAGAACTTCTGGGCTTTTGGTAAATCAGTAGTCGAGATCTCGATGTGAACTATAGAATGGTCCATTTTTTTCTCACCTCCTTTTTCTCCCGTCTGGTCAGGTGACCTGACGGGCACCTGAAATAACTGGGCAGACACGGGGGTCTGCCTCTACAGAACCTTAAAACTTGAACACCACCTTCAAAACCGGCAGCAGGAAATTCAGAGTAAATGCAATCGAAACCAGGTACATCAGCAAGTGAACCTGCCTACCTTTTCCGGAGAGAAGCATTATCAGAGTATAAGCTATAAAGCCAAACCCTATGCCGTTGGAGATGGAATAGGTTAAGGGCATAACTATCATTATCAGAAAAGCAGGAAAAGCCTCTTCAAATTTCTCAAACGGAATTTCCTTGACGATGGTGAGCATTAGAAACCCTACAATGATTAAAGCCGGTGCGGTTGCCTCTTTGGGAACAATATCAGCCAATGGAGAGAAGAATATTGCCAGTAGAAAAAGAATGCCCACTATCACTGTGGAAAAACCGGTTCTTCCACCAGCTGAGATCCCGGCTGCGCTCTCTATATAGGTAGTAGCTGAGCTGGAAGAAGCCACCCCTCCCATAACCGCTGCCAGAGAGTCCACTAAAAGAACCCTTTTTATCCTGGGCAGGTTTCCTTTTTGATCTAAGAATTTCCCCTCTGTGCCCAGACCTATAACCGAACCCAGAGTATCAAAAAAATCAGAGAGCATCACAGAGAAGATCAACATCAGAGCTGGGAGAAGTCCCAATTTAGTAATGGCAGAGAAATCGAACTTCCCAAAGGTAGACAGATCCGGAACTGAAAGGACCGATTTCGGAATTACAGCTTTCCCTGGGTCTGGAAAAGCAGAAAGTCCTGTAAGATAATTGAGAATAACTGCTAAAAAGGTAGAGAACACAATTCCTAAAAGCAAAGCCCCCCTGATCTTTCTTTTCATCATAATCGCGGTAGCCAGCAACCCGAACACCGAGATGATGACCTGCCATTTGGTAAAATCTCCCAGGGCAACAAAAGTTACCGGATGTGCTTTTACAAAACCTGCATTCTGTAACCCTATAAATGCCAGGAAAAGACCAATTCCAATGGAAATAGCCTGTTTCAAGGACATGGGAATGGAGTTCATCACTGCTTCTCTTAAGCCGGTTATCACCAAAATCGTAATAGCTAAACCTTCCAAGACGATAACCCCCATAGCCTGGGGCCAGGATAAGCCCAGGCTTAGGACCATCTGATAAGAGACTACCGCGTTCAATCCCATTCCAGGGGCTAAGGCAAAAGGATAATTGGTCCACAAACCCATAAAGACACACATCAGGGCAGATGCGAGGCAGGTAGCAGTCATAGAAGCAGAAAAGGGAAGAGCCATGTTCCTGAGATCAGGGTCACCAAAGAAACTCAAGAATAAAGGGTTGACAAAGATGATATAAGACATAGTCAGAAACGTGGTGACACCTGCTAAAAGCTCTACTTTGAAATTGGTGTTCAGTTCCTTCAGATGAAAAAATCTTTCCAGTATATTCGGGCTGAAATCAGTTTTTTGAGGGGCATTCATCTGAGCTTCTCCTTTTAAGTCACCAGAGAGCAGGATTACTATTGAATCCTGAAGGTGTAGAAGCCATAGATTATAGGTTTTTTCCTATAAATTTCGGCTCAAAATAAAATGTATAAAAAAGTCATACCCGACTTTTTAGGTTTAACCCTTAAAAAATAATGAAGTTAGACAAAAACTCAAGCACAATTTTTTCCGGGCACTCTCCTTGCTTTTTAATTTTAAGATTTTTGGTTTGCGATTGTCCATTGGCAAAAGGAGAAGCTCCCTATATGAAAGTCAAATTTACTTTAAACATGGCTAATCTGGTAATATCAGAAAATGAATCTGTCGGAAATGACAGACAAATAAATCGAATTACCTTTAGCTGGGTTTCAGACCTGCCTCAGGAGGAGATTCTGTCCATGTCCAGAGAGTGGCTTAAGGATAAGAACTTTTTGACCAGCCGGATGGAAGGCCTAAAGAAAGTCGGTGAATCCAGCTTGACTATCGAGCCTCTGGAGGAGATAATGGCTTAGACTTTTGGCATCAGATAAATGTTTTCAAAAATAATACAAGAGATAACCGAACATTTAAAAGGAGCTCTGGACTGGTTCTGGAGCCTTAACCTCTATATTCAGCAGAACTTCGGAGTTTTCGCCCAGATTGTTTTTGATCTGCTTTTTTTCTATTTCCTGTTAATGCTGCTGGGGAAAATTTTCAAAGCCACTCTCACCCTTTTATTTTATATTTTAGTTCCCTCCTTTGTTCTGGCCTTCCTAACCTCGCTTTTCATACCCTACTCTTTTTTCAATATCCTTCCTTTCTTCGTCTGCGTTTTGCTGGGAATAAACCTCCTCAGATCTTGAATAAGATAGTTTTTTAGTCGTTTGTCTGTCAACTGAAAATTATAAAAAGTATTGCATCCTGTGAGCCGGATGGCACAGTTAACTCCCTTTTCAGTCTTTGCGAGCCTTACGGGCTTCGTCGTTCCAAAGGCGGAACTCCTCTCAATGACAGGAATAGTTTGGTTGACGCACGTATAGGGCAACGTGGGTCTATGGATAATATTGTTTCCGCTAATTTCTATGGGAAAAAATCCATACTTTTTGCTCATCTTCTTTCCTATCAAAAGAAAGACGAAAACTAATTTCCTTTCAGGATAAGCTCTTACGGTCAAGTCGATCCCCTGGATAAACTGGCATATCTGTTGCTGAATTATTTACTGAGAGGATAAAAATATGAGGATTATGAAGAAAAGGAAAAAACACTGTCCCCTTTGCGGAAAGAGTCTGAGAAAGGAAAAGAGAAGGTATATCTGCGACAACTGTCTGGCGATCTTCAAAGGGGACACTTATTCTCTGCTGAAACTGGAAGAGGAAAGCAGAGAGAATCTGGGTTTCTGCTCCTGACCGCTGAATTTGGGCGGAGATAAACTCCCTACGGGTCGTAAGGCTTTTATCGACCGCCCCTACGCGATGTATTGACGCTCACGAAACCCGAATCCCGCTCACGTCTTTTTGCTTTGTCTTTATTCGTTATCCGTCATCCATCATTCGTCATTTCTTTAAATTATTTTCATAAAAAAACTTGACATTGTTAATTCAAATGTTATATATTGTTTTCCGTCTATCAAGAATAGACTTCGATCGCGGGGTGGAGCAGGCTGGTAGCTCGTCGGGCTCATAACCCGAAGGTCGTTGGTTCAAATCCAACCCCCGCTATTTGATTTTATGGGCTTTCCTACAATATCTCAAAGACTTAAGAGATTATGGCTATTTTTCTGATGACCCATAAAGACCCAAGATAACCCAAGAAAGCCCAAAGGCACTTGGCACAAATTTGGCACAGTCAAGGTGGGGTGTCCTGAGTAGGGACACCTCACCTTTCATTTTGGAATAGCCTGACTATTGTTGTCTTAAAGATTCCTTGCATACTTCCCCAATAGAGGATATATGAGAATTAATAATCCCGTAGTGGACAGGGAAACCAAAAATGAAATAGCTTCATACTTAGGAAGAGAGGACACCCCTGACCCCCTTTATCAGGGTATCAAAACAAAAAGAATTCTTTGTATGCTTCAGTTTTTTGTCACTGCAACATCAGACTTACTTAATATTATCGGTGGGGGGGTAGCGTCCCCCTACCCCTGTCTCTCATAGACTATATTCCTCTAAGACAATCTGCCCGAGATTTCTCAGTCCAAACTTACTTAAGCACTACCATAAGCTGAGCGAGGTTTACCCTACCGTGCTACTCACTATATTTTCAACACCCTGGTGGTGGTCCGCCTTTGAAAAGATAGCTGACCAGGTAGACTATGTCGGCGATTGTCACTTTCCCATCGCAATTGGCATCCCCGGACTGAATCGAAGCTGGTGCAGGACCATGTTTGAAAAGATAACTCACTAAGTAAACTATGTCTGCAACAGTTACGTTGCCATCTCCATTAGCATCACCTTGAGGCTTGACATTAATATCCTTGTCCAATGTAGCCGTACGGGAAAATGTCTTGCCCGCATCACCTGCTGGCCATCCCCATTGACCGCTAACCAGAGCTTGTGGCCGGGCGCTTCCAGGGTTTTTACCTTCCAGGGTAAAAGTATAAGTTCCTGAAGCTCCTGGTTGTATCGTACCTAGTGATTGCGAGGCACTGCCGATGACTTTCAAGATATTGCCCAAACTAGAAATATCCAGAACGACTTCTCCTGGACCCATGCTAACAACTGTGCTCGGATTCTGAACCGCTACTGTGACGGTAGTCTGTTGACTCTCATTAATATCGTATTGAGAACCGATCATCGTACAGTTGGGCGATGGTATCATATGGCCTCGGACATATTCTACTGAAAGATAAAGTTCCCCTGCATACCCTTCGTACTGAATTTGAGGCACGATATCCCACCAATGATAAGCACATTGTATTGGAAGCTCAGTCGTTATGGTCCCCTTTTCGCTGCCTCCTTCACCAGCCCTAACAATAAAATTTTGACAATATAGATATCCAGTATTCCAGAATGTTCCCCGATATTTACCAGCCCAAAAATCATAGTAGACCATATCTGCAATGTTAATCTGACGACCTGTAGTATTAGGAGCTTGCAACACAACCGGAGTCGTATTATCAGACGGAGGACTAATTCCGATGCCGACAACATAGCTTACACTGAAAGAGACTGTCCAGCTGCTACCAAGACCATCAGCCAGTTTGACATCATAAGTGCCAGTGTGGAAATGGTCAACTGATCCGGTAATGCGTATTGGGCTATTATACGGTGCGTTCTTGTTACCCACTGCGCCACCTGTTCCAAAAAAAACGACTGGAACCCCGAGAGGTGGTATCCCTGAGGGATTAGACTTCCAGCACATTACCTTTATAGGGATTACGTTGAAGATTCCGTCATTGGTAATAGGCGAGATGTAAGGTGCAACCTCCGCGGATGCATCAACCTGATAATTAAGAGTAACGCTTCCAAATAAGGAGCTTACCCTCTTATAGTAATAACTGGAATCAGTGTCCGTAGGATTTATTGATAGCTGACTCATTCTCTTCTGTTCCTGGTTATTTTCTGGAATAGCTTGTTCCTCGACATTTACTGGTATGTCCGCAAGTTTGTCATCATATAGAACCTTTGCATCGGCTCCAAAGACAGCAACAGATGTGAGGGAGTAACTTTTATCGTCAACAAAGATATCCCATGTAATGACACCCACACTGGCGTCATCTGATTCCCACTCTTTAATTAATGCTGCAATCCAATCCTTGCTCATCAGGCTATCCAGATCTGAGTACTTGGCTTCTAGAAATGAACGCATTTTTTCACTTATTGCTGGAGACCACTTCGCATTAAACAAGCATTTCATGCCCTGGATTTTTGCTCTGCTCTGAGATAGCCCAATAGCATAGTTAGCTTCTTTTTTAAGCTCTGAAAGATCAACATCTTGAGGACTAACTGATGTGGAGAGCTCGACGGTGGTACAAAGCTCTTTGAAAGCTTCTTGAGCTTGATTAGGCCTTGCTCCTACATCTTTTGATAACGGGGCAATCAGAAGGAAAAACAGGCTGATAACTTTGATTATGCGACCAGCAACGCCAAAAAAAGTGTTAGGTCTACGCCTATTCATTTGACCTCCTTATTATTTGGTTTCTATCATCATATTCTAAAATACTGACCAAACCATCAAAAGTAAAGTATTTTTTTGGATAATCACGCAAAAAGTAGAACTAATATACGAAGAAGGTCCTGTATGTCAGGATTACTGTAGTTGTCCTGCCCCCAGTTATTTTGCCACTTTTTAAGTTAGGGCTCTTTCCATGTATTTACTTCAAATGAATTCAACAATAAGCTACCCTAAACCACGCAAAAGTCAAGCTTAATAAGTAGTATTGGAATATCCCCCTTATAAAAATCTCTTATCCTGGTCGACTTGGTGAAACCAAGAACGATTCCGGAGGCATAATCAGTGGCTTAATTGGGGTGGGTGACGGGACAATGTTAGAACCTGTTTCATGGCCCAAATAAGTTAGTATTACCCAACCTGTTTACACTATTTCCTTTCCTCACAGTCACAGGGTGTCAAGGCATCTTCAGGTTGGAAAAAGAAAAGGGGACAGCTCACAAACGTCTGTCCCCTTAGGTCTCTACGATTCCAGTAATCTTTTAGCTGCAAGGTGCTTTTCCACCTTTGAAAAGATAGTTTATCATATAGACTACATCTGCAACTGTTGGCTGACCGGGCTCAACCGGGGGATTTTGTTTGCAGAAGTTAACATCACCCAAGTTCGCCGGGTCAGGTGCAGGGCCTCCCTTGAAAAGATAATTGATTAAAAAAACCACATCTGAAACACTCTTTTGCCCGTCTCTATTAGCATCCCCATGCAGATATTCGGGAACATTATAAACTACCGTATCTACCTGCCCTGGTTCAGGACAGGGAGCATTGGCTATCACAACTCTCTCCTCATTCTGATCCAATTTCACAGCTAAAGTGTAATTACCTGAACAAACAGACTCAGGCACAACTCTGACCATATACTCTCCGTTTACAGGACTTGGTATGACGACCTGGTCATCTTTGTCCCCATCATTGTTTAAATCTTGGGTGGTATCATAGGTGGAACCATTTTGGATAGTGTTGAAACTCACCCCGATTGAGTCTCCTATTCGGTCTGTAACTATTAAATCCACCGGCGAATAAGCAGATAACCAGAAAGTATAAGAGAGGGGATGAATAGACAAATTTCTCAGAATAGAGACATTGTCGCTATTCGAATTTACTACAGCTAAGTCCAAATCCGTATCCCCGTCCAAATCAGCACAAAAAACAGAAGTAGGACCATCTCCTACAGCGTAGTCAACCTTGGTCTGGAAAGTCCCATCTCCATTGTTCTTTAAAATGGAAACATTGCCGCTATTATAGTTTGCCACAGCTAAGTCCAAATCCGTATCCCCGTCCAAATCCGCACAAAAAACAGAAGTAGGACCATCTCCTACAGCGTAGTCAACCTTGGTCTGGAAAGTCCCATCCCCATTGTTCTTTAAAATGGAAACATTGCTGCTATTCGCATGTGCCACAGCTAAGTCCAAATCTGTATCCCCATCCAAATCCGCACAAAAAACTTGGTGGGGGTCAGCTCCTACAATGTAATCCACTCTTGTCTGGAAAGTCCCATCCCCGTTGTTCTTTAAGATGGAAAGAGTGTCGCTATGATAATGTCCTACAGCTAAGTCCAGATCTGTATCCCCATCTAAATCAGCGCAGAAAACGGAAGTAGGATAATATCCTGCATCATAATCAACCTTTGTCTGGAAAGTCCCATCCCCATTGTTCTTTAAAATGGAGACATCGGCGTTAGCCGAATTTGCCACAGCCAAGTCCAAATCTGTATCACCATCCAAATCAGCACAAAAAATAGAATAAGGACGGCTTCCCGCACCGTAGTCGACCCCTGTCTGGAAAGTCCCATCCCCGTTGTTCTTTAAAATAGAAACACTAGCCCAAGTCCAACTCACCACAGCTAAGTCCAGATCCGTATCCCCATCCAAATCAGCACAAAAAATAGAAATAGGTAAACAATAATATGCTAGACCATAATCCACCTTAGCCTGAAAAGTCCCATCCCCGTTGTTCTTTAAAATGGAAACACTGTCGATATTCCAACTTGGTACAACTAAATCTAAATCTAGATCCCCGTCCAAATCCGCACAAAAAATAGGAATGGGGTTGTCTAATGTGCCGTAGTTGACAGCAGGAGCGAACGGAATGGAATCAGGGTTCTGTGCTAAAGCAGGCGAAGCCCAAAGCATAGAAAGAACCAAAAGCAATAGCTTTTTCCTGATAGACGACCTCTTTTTTGAACTTTGAGATGAACATTTCCCCCTCAAATAATACCCTTAAAATCGCATAAACAATCTACTGCTATATATCCAAGATATGTCTATTTCTTAATTTGTCAATATGAATGTGGCAAAGCTCTGAGGCAGGGACAAGAGATTTAATGTTTCCACAGACCTACTCGGATTGAAACAAGATTGAAGCAGGCGGCTCTGGGTTCTTGCTTGCTCCCCCAAACGTTGCGAAGTCCTAAAAGGAATCTATTATGGCGTATGAGTTAAAACCAGAAAATGAATATGTGCTTACTACTGGGGGGGTAGCCTCCCCCTATACCCCTTTGTTTTTATTTTTGAAGTAATCTAATGTCATTTCATTCTTAATAGAGGCCTTGTTAGGCAAGTTGGGCCTCCAGCACCTTTCTTGCAGATTTCTTCTCCCAAATACTCCCACACTTTAACACCCTCTTCTTCGAGTATACGTTTTGTGTTAGGGTTTCCAGAAAGCATAATGCATTTCCTTGGAGCAATGGTTAGGATGTTGCAAGCCATTGTTTCAAATTCAGATTCGGATACTTCCAAAAGCTTTATTCCTCGATTGATGAGCCAACTTATAAAGGAAGCGGGAAGCAGTTTAGGGTAAACAATAGCTAAGTTGTAATCAATCGGACTGATGAGAGACATTAAATGTAAAACATCACCTGGACCTCTCCATTTAGGCACATAAACAACCATAAATTCATTAACTAGTTCCTTAGTGAGTTCTTTTAACTGGCAAATACCGGTTTCATTAGTTCTGTATCCCTGTCCTACTACTAGAGTGTTTTCATCCAACCAGATGACATCTCCTCCCTCCAATCTTCCTAATCCAGCTATAACTCCAAGAATAGGTATATCCAATTGGATTAAGATATCTCTGGTAGCTGCTGGTTCACCAGAACGTTCTTCTTTTCCCATATTGCACAATATAGCTCCTGAATTCGTGATGATTAGAGGATCACGTGTGTAAATTGAATCAAGACCAGTATCTTGATTCCTTGATAGATAATGGATATCGGATACTTCCCTCTTTAGCAGGTTAAGAAAATTCGCATATTCCTCCTGAGCTTTATTGTAATCTGGACGTTCTAAATAATTGAGCTTTCTCCATTGAGTATCGATGTTTTTCTGGGAAATAAAAGCATCTTTGGTGTGCTTAACCAATATACTCTGAATCTTTCTAATCTCGGATTGACCTCCATACATCATTACTACCGATCTCCTGAGTAGATGATATAATAATAAATTAGAAAACAAATGCAAAGTATCAATTTTGTAGCTAGCTACTATAATGGGTTTTTATCAAAACTTGCCTTACTGAACAATATTCGAACCTTTTTTGGTGTTTGAAACAGAAGTGGTAGGGGTAGCGTTCCCTATATCCCCTTTGTTTTTATTTTTTAATTGGGGGAGAGAAGTTGTAATAACTTCTTCTCTCAAGTGCAACTTTCTATATTTCAATAATAATAAGAGCCACCTATCACGTTTACCTTTATTAAAGTAGATACTTCGGAATTATTTTATTAATTGATGATCACCTTTGCCAGTTACTCTATAAAACTCTCCATTTTTCCAAAGCAGCCCTTGAAGCGAGCCCAATTCCTCTGTTGGAACATCAATTGCTATAATCCGATTGCCGTATAGGCCCAAAACCTGATCAATCTCGGTATGTCCCACAACGATAGCAGAAGCCTTATAATAATTCAAGATACTCTCGACCTCTGAGAGGGATGCTTTTAAGTAAGAGTTCTCCATCTCATAATGATAACCACGGTACCAGAAAGGTCCTTTACCACCAAAAAGAAAATTAGCTAACTCGTTAAAAACTAACTGGTTAGAACGAAGGTCTATACTACCACGAACTATATTATTGATATCAGCTAAACTAAGATTCTTATTTATTAGAGGAGGTGAAAGTCCGGCATGAACGAAAATTATGTCATTTATTTTAATCACCGTGTTTTTAGACCGTAACCACCTCCCCAGTTCCATCTCAGGGCTAAATAAGTCTTCATACTTAATCTTAGTTTTATTAACAATTCCTTTAAGGTATTTTTCGTGAATATACCTGGTATCACCACTTAAAACCATTAATTCATGGTTTCCTATAAGATAGTGAACATCACCACCGCTTCGCTCCGCTTCTGATTCCAGCTGACGGATAAACCATAGACATTCAGTAACCCTATCACCCCTATCAAAAATATCACCAATAATTACAAGATGTCCATCTTCCCATTTCCACTGACAACTGTCATCAATTACACCAGACTCTTTAAGAAATTTAACTAAAAGTTCATATTCTCCATGAATATCGCTGATAGCAAGTATTCTAGGAACATGATTGATGATATATGGTTCTGGATGAGGAGCTGAAACAGGAATAAAATACTCTATAGCAGAATCCTTACAAAATCCATGAAAGCGGAGAGTGTCTGCTCCACTGAAGGTCTGAATTAGCATATCTTCATTACAGAGGTAGAACACAATCACTGAAGTATCAGTTTCCCAGAAAACGTATGGACCATCGCTAAGCGAATCTATGAAGTTAGATGTATCTGTTACCCCACCATATACATCAACAATGGATCTGGATAAGTGATGTGTTTGCCCAGCAAATGAGGGTAGAAATCCATTAAGTAAAACCGCAAGTAAAAGAGTGAAGATGTTTAATAGAAATTTATTCATGGAATACCTTTTGACTTAACTAACTAATCTTCCCTGAAATTAAGGTGTGTGCAAATGATTGTCAACAAGATTGAGGATTTCTATGACTATCTAAGAGCAAATAGGCAGATAAAAGTAATTTGTTATAAACAGATTATTATTAAAGGACAACTCGAATTAGTTAGCATTTTAAAGATCCCCAAAAAACCAACCCCAATTGAAACAAAATTGAAACAGGGAACGGGGGGGGTAGCATCGCCCCCACCCCATTCTCTCTTAGACTATATTGCCTTAAGAGAACCTGCGATAAATTTCTCAGAATAAACTTACTTAGCCATTACTAAAAACAGAGCAAGTAAGCTGAGCAAGGTTTACCCCACCGCGCAGTTCTATATAGTTTTTAGCAGAGATATACAAGTAGATGGTGTGGTTATGGGATCCTCTGTGAACACACACAGGGTGTCAGAATATTTTCAGGTTAGCAAAAAAAGGGGACAGGTCACAAATGTCTGTCCCCTTAGGTTCCTAAAAGTTTCTCAATCCTTTAACAAGCTGGTTTTGGTCCGCCTTTAAAGAGATAATTAATTAGATAAACTACATCAGCTACGCTAGCTCGGCCATCACAGTTAACGTCTCCAATTAGCAAGCCAGCAACTGGCGCTGGCCCTCCTTTAAAGAGATAATTGATGAGATAAACGACGTCAGAGACTGTCAGTTTTCTATCACTGTTAACATCTCCACGGAGTAAAGCAGTTGTGAAAGCCGCATAAATTCCCAGACTATGGATTGGACTAACTACTTCGCTTCCTGTTGTATCAACAGTCCCGCCTATGAATTCCCACTTGTTTGAAGTTTCATTCCATTTAAAAATCTTCAAGCTAGTTTCCGAACTGCTTTTCAAGTCGACATCCTGGTACTTGATAACGATATAGTTATTCACCCCTGCCAAACTGCTTAAATTGGGATAGGCAGAGATTGAATGCACTTCTCCCCCTTGCTCCACCAGACTATCCAATCCATTCAACAACGGTGGAAAATCAGAGGAAAGGATAAGTATTTTGTGCAGAGAAGAATTGTCCTCATCAAGATTAAGTATGCAACTTCCTTGGGGACCATAGATCTCTGGAACAAAGGAACTGTCCAGAACAGGGGTTACGGTATACCTGTTGTTCACAAAAAAAGTATAGGCAGAATCATCTACGGCAATGACCGAGAACATCCCGTCTGAACCCAGGGAATTGCCAACGATAGATTCATAACCCTCCGTCACCGGAGAAAAAACATAGGTGTACATCTGATTGTATGGATTGTAAAGCTCCAGGCTTGGATTCTGACTGAAAGATTTATTTACTTGCAGGCTATACCTGAAAGAATTTTCCCCCTGAAACCAACCGCTGTTGAGCATAAGATAATTCCCTTTAATTGCTCTCAAGATAGCCACGATAGTATTACCATTTGCAGAAACTCGGCGAAAACTATTTTCTTTATATGAGCCTAAAATGTTAAGCTCAATTTCCAAATACAGAGTATCTCTAAAAGCTCTTATAATGTCATCACCATTCACTCCTAAACATATAATACTTCCCGAATCAGCCGTGTTTCCCTGATCAATAAACCAGGTATGGTTATCCTTGTATAATTGCACTTTCGAATTCCCCAGTGGCGAACCTAATTCATCCGTACTTGTGAATATCAGCACATATGCACCAGTATTGGAATCGGAAATCACAGTTCTTAGCAGGGAACCCACATCATAATTCAGGTTCAACATATCATTATTCGGACCCGAGAACAGCTCGGTTGAAGGTTTCTTAATGGGAACGAATATCCCATCATAAGTACCTTCGTAATTCCACTCAAAATAATCCCAGCAAGACCTGTCTCCCCTGTTAACCCACTGGCGTGTTATTCTATGTGATAAAACATCATACTGCAGTAAACAGGACATTTCAGAGTTCTGTTCGATATCTACCCCAAGTTGATCATCCATTAACCCAAAGTCGAAATCATCTAATATATTATTACCTGCATTATTTATGTACTCATCACGAAAACCGACACCATAATGCCCAAATTCATGTGCTAAGGTTCTGCTGGGTGGATAAGCCTTAAATTCATCTGGATAATCAATTGACCCATCGTTATCATCATCATAGGTTGTCTGGCTAATTATCCAATCGTAAGGATATAGATCGTATGTCAGATTTCTGTTACCATTATAACTGTTAAAATAAAATATCCTGGGAAAATAGAGTCTCCGTTCGCCTGATCCGAAAATTCCCCCTCCCAAACGCCTTGGGGCGCCACTTGTCCAGGTAAAAGTGGAAGCATTTGGCCACTGCATATTACTGGCGTATATCCTGACATCAGATGAATCCCAGTATGCTTTAGCATCAAAAATCTTGACTGAGTCTATATATAGCTGCCCGTCGGTTACATCGTAAAGATAATTCGACATCAATTTGAATCCATCACGCAGACTTTCCAGGTATTGCTGATCTGCATCCCATTCCACTGAAACAAGAAGGTCAAACATGACTGTAGCATGGCTTAGTGTTATCTCTTGCAATGAATCTGAGGTAAACGTGTGATAAGAAATCGCACCGGTAGTGCTGTCAAAAGTTCCGTTGTCTATTTTTATATAATACATATTGGGCAGGATGCTCCGGTGTTTGACTGCAGGTTCACTATGCACCAATCTTTCCACCTTAACCCAATCCCCGATATTGAACCACCCCTCTGGAACAGTCATCCTGCCATAAGCATTTGTAGTTAACTCGCCAAGATAAGACTCAGTCATTACAGGTGGGTCATCTGTGACTTTGTAAATCTTGAAGGTCTTACTTGCAATCGGATTTAGCGAATCAGATCCGTCTCTTAAAACCAAGATCTTCTCACCCCCAATTTTACCATATTTTATGGTTGCATAGTCATAACCTCCTCCGGTCACATAGACATTACCATAAGCGTCTACGACTATAGCGTGAGCTTCATCACCATCATGTCCTGAATTGTATCTCTCAACCCAGCGTTCATTCCCATTTTGGTCATATTTCACGGTGGCATAATCATAGTCAACCCCGTAACTTTCCCCCGTAACATACACATTACCGGAATCATCCACGGCTATAGCATTAGCTTTATCTGCCGAGCTCCCTGGTCCGTTGTAACTTGCCACCCAGAGCCGAGTGCCGGATGAATCATACTTTATGGTGGCATAGTCATAGTCTGTTCCGCTGCCAGTACTCCTTCCAGTAACATAAACATTGCCAGAACCATCTACCGCTATGGCATAAGCCTCATCCGTATTAGCTCCTGCTCCATTATATCTTCGCGTCCAGGCAGTGTCTCCGTTTGGATAATACTTTATTGTGGCGAAGTCAGCATAGATGCCATAACTTTGTCCCGTAATATAAACATTGCAGGAGTGGTCTACCGCTATGGCGTAAGCGATATTGCTGCCACTAAAACCGTACTTCCTTACCCAGGCAGTATTACCGTTGGGATAATACTTTATGGTAACGTAATCAGTTCGCAACGAGCCTTGATAACTCCAACCGGTTACGCAGACATTGCCACTGTCATCTACAGCTATGGCACGAGCACCATCTGCTCCATTTCCTGCTCCGTTATACATTCTTACCCAGGCAGTATCTCCGTTGGGAAAATACTTTACGGTAGCATAGTCTCGATTAGTTCCGTTGCCGGGACTTTCTCCTGTCACATAGACATTGCCTGAACCATCCACCGCTAGGTCGAGTGCATAATCATCTGAGTTGGCTGGTCCATTATATCTTCTTACCCAAGCAGTGTCTCCATTGGGTTTATACTTTATGGTAGCATAATCATATGAGGTTGCCCCGCCACTGTTACTCCCTCCGGTCACATAAACGTTACCAGAGGCATCGACAGCTATGGCTTCAGCATTATCATCAAAGTACCCTACTGCTCCGCTATATCTTCTAATCCAAAGGGCATTCCCATTGCGGTCATACTTGATGGAGGCATAATCATTATAGTTGCCCCAACTGTATCCAGTCACATAAACATTGCCTGAAGCATCCACTGTTATGTCATTAGCCAAATCACCACCATCCCCCCATCCATTATAACTTCTTATCCAGGCAGTGTCCACCTGGGCATAGGCAGAAATACTCATAAAAACAAAAACCACCAAAATGATTAGCTTCTTTAACATCTTCCCTCCTTTTTAAGGTTAGGGGAAACATGATAATCAACGTTTCTTTATTTACTAAAATAATAACTAAGAAAAGGAAAAAGTCAAGGTAAAACCTGGTAGGACAGGCCAATTTGTCCCCATAATAACCCAACCCCAATTGAAACAAAATTGAAACAGGGGTAGGGAGGGTAGCACTCCCCCTATACCCCTTTGTTTTTATTTTTGAATTGGGTTAGCTCGGTTGCCAAGATATTAACCTTCTGACACTATATAGAGTTATTCCGTTTGACAAGTCATCGTGAAATCATATATATTATATATAGATGAAATGAATAACAGGCGACAAAATTCAGAAGAAGAAAGACTTAAGGTAGTCTTAAAAATAAACCAAGCTATCTCTCAGACCTTGGATTTAGAGAAAATCCTTATGATGGCCTGTGAGATGACAACCCAAGTCCTTAAAGCTGATCGCTGCTCCATAGCACTGCTTTCTACTGGAAATACTTATGAGATCGTCAAGAGTTATAAAAAAAAGCCTTCCTATCCATCAATTGACGGAGCAAGGTTTGATCTTAAAGATTACCCTCATATTGCACCGTTCCTTTTGAAGAAAAGAACCGTTCACATATCTGATCGCAAGAAGACCTCTCTTTCTGTGAGGGAAAGAACCATCTTTAAGCAGTTAAATGTTAAAGCATTGTTAGCTGTTCCCATAATAGTAAGCAGAAAGACCATTGGTGCTATTATCCCATCCAGAATAGAACAGTCCTCTGCCTTCTCTTCACTGGATTTGAGTCTGTGCCAGACAATTGCAAATCAAGTAGGAATAGCTATTAAGAACGCAAAATTAACAAAGAAACTACAAGAAGAACATAAGGAATTGAAAGTTTCTCAGCAGCAGGCTTATTTGACAAATGAGAGGCTTCGTTACCTTATGTTTTCCACATCCGCAGTGATCTATGCCTCAAAGACTTCAAGAGATTACGGAGCTACCTTCATCACAGATAACGTTCGAGGAATGGTAGGCTACTCTCCGGAGCAATTCATCACAAACTCAAGCTTTTGGGTCGGTCGCATTCATCCCGAAGATGTGAAGAGAATCTTACAAGAGCTACCAATTATATTTAAAAAAGGGTACCACACTTATGAATACCGTTTTCGGTGCAAAAACGGTAAATATATCTGGATGCGTGATGAAATGAAGCTAATACGAGACGACAAAGGGCAGCCATTAGAGATAATTGGTTACTGGACAGATATTACGGATCGCAAGAATACAGAGATCAAGATGATTGAAAGTGAGAATAGATACCTTCGTCTATTTGAAGATTCACCAATCTCTTTATGGGAGGAGGATTTCTCCAGTGTTAAGAATTACCTTAATAGTTTAAAATCATCAGGGGTTAAAGATCTTAGAGCATATTTTGATAACCATCCTGAAGCAATTTCTAAATGTGCTGCTAAGGTAAAGATAATAGCTGTGAACAAAACAACACTGAGATGGTACGAAGCGAAGAGCTTAGAAGAACTTAAATCTGGCTTAAACAAAGTTTTTACACAGGAATCATATGAAGTGTTTAAGGAAGGACTAATAGCTATCTTTAGCGGCAAAACGAGTTTTGAAAGTGATGCTACTAATCAAACGTTAAAAGGGCGAAAAATTGATATTAATATAAGATGGAGTGTGTTGACAGGTTACGAAAGGTCGTTAAGCAGGTTATTGGTCTCCATCGTTGACATCACTGAACGCAAATTAACAGAGAAGAAGTTAGTTTTTCTTGCTAACAGAGTAATAGAAGCACAGGAAGAAGAAAGGAGAATGACTTCACAAAAGCTACACGATTCGATTGTACAGGACCTGACCGCCATGAAATTGGACCTGAAGATGTGCTTGCGAAGTTCTCCTCAACAGTATGTCCAAGTAATAAGCAGGCTTAAGGATGATGAAAAATTAATAACCCAGACTATGGAAAACCTACGTGACTTATCCTCTGATCTCCGACCTCGTATTTTAGATGAACTGGGACTATTTTCAGCACTCAGGTGGTATGTAGATAAATTCAGTCGAAGAACTAACCTTGAGGTACAATTAAAAATCACAGGGTCCAAGAAAAGACTTTCGCCACAAAGCGAAATCGGCATCTTCAGGATAATTCAGGAAGGTTTAACGAATATAGCTAAGCATTCTGAAGCAAAGTCTGCGTCTCTCTCCCTATCAGCGAAAGCTGGGTATGTTAGAGTAGTTATCCACGACAACGGAATAGGATTTGAGCAAAAACGTGCAGATACTCCCACCAGCTATGGACTGCTGAGGATGATGGAAAATACTAAGCTTCTAGGTGGAAAATTTAAGATTATTTCAAGAAAAGGAAAGGGAACTACATTGCATATCACCATTCCCTATTAAAATTTGTTTTATCCCATCAAAACCGAAGAAATTTCAATCCCAATTGAAACAAAATTGAAACAGGAGGGGGATAGCGCCCCCTAACCCCTTTGATTATATTTTTGAATTGG
>JALHSU010000155.1 GCA_022865345.1 Candidatus Zixiibacteriota bacterium | reverse complement strand
TTTAAGAAGGTGTTGTTATTTAAAGAGATCTCGCGTAGGGGTGGAGCTTGCCTCCACCCATCACCTTCGGGCGGAGATGAACTCCGCCCCTACGCGGGTTTAAACCTGTTACCAAAATTGTGAAGTAGTACACACAGGCGGGTCGGCTGCAATTGGGGTTAGGTGCACCTGCCACTCACCAATCTGACTTTCATCGCAACATAACTCAACTGATATATCGCAACCATGCAAAATTAAGATGTATCCAGAAATCTAGGGGAGCTGTGTTACCAGTGATGACGCGGCAATGATGCTGCATGTAGCGAGATGTAACATGAACGCGTTTTTTCGTACATCAATCATCCGGTCCGAGCACGAGTACTCGTTCCAGGATACGGTCACGATTTTCCACACGAGTCCGACCAAAAGCAGCATGATTAGTGTCAGTGGGATTATTGATGCTGAGAATACAGCAAGGAGTAACGTCGTGAAAAATAGCATCGAGAGTGCGAGAACACCATAGCGGCCAGAGAAGCGCGGGCCAAAATCAATAACCATCGTCTTGCGCCCTGTTTTTTCATCATCTATTCTGCTAGCGAGTTCATCTATCCAAACCCACAAGCCGGTCGCGACAACTATCGGTAGCGAAGCAAGATACACCGTACGTGTGATGTCACCGACCTGGACAAGGTATGCTCCAAGAACAGGAATCATGCCAAGGCTTTCAGAGATGACGATCTCGCCGCCAACTCGCCGACAGAAATTGAACGGCGGCGCGACGTAGAGCACACCTACGAAGAGCGCAGTAATGCCGTAAACAATGAAGATGCTCCTGGGAACACCGTTGTGTAGAATCAGACCGTTGTTTAGGTGCAGACCCAGGAGGCACGCCACAACGATGCACATACCTGCGTATCTTAGGAGCCGGGGTTTTGACCACTTGGTTGTGGACCGGCCTTCGAACCATGCCTGCAGAAACGAGAATCCAGTGTGGAATAAAACAGTAGCGAAAAGAAACTCAATGGCACCAAGCCACCTGAACGAGAAACCCGGTGGGCGGAGCCAGAATGGTAGCGTCGTGCCTACAAGCGCCGGAAGTAGGGAAGCAGTCCAGTAGCGGAAGCCAGCGAAGTAGAGAAATCCAGAGATACCTTCAAAGGGTTCTCCTGCCGGAAGTTTGTCTTGCGCTATTTTGGTCATGTCTCTAACTCTTCTTTTACCTAATAATTCTTGTGCACCTGACAGATGATTACATTAACTTGATTCGTAGGGGAGGAGCTTGTTGAGCTCAGCGAAATCCCGTTTTGCGGGGTCTCCTCCCGTTATTGTTGCATATTTTTGTAGGGGCGAGGTTCCCTCGCCCAGACATCTCCGTGGACAGACAGAAATGTCTGTCCTACCGAAAAACCTCACCCTTACCCTTTCCTTGAAAAGGAAAGGGTTTTGTTTTTATCCGTTATTCGATATTCGTCATCCGTCATCTTTCACAGTATATGAAGTGGTCTTCCCTCAGCCTTCAAGGCGCTTTCCCGGACCCCCTCAGACAGGGTGGGGTGGGCGTGGATGGTTTCAATTAAATCTCTCAGCTTCATTCCTTTTTTCATTCCCAGGGCAAGCTCGGCGATTAAATCTGTGCCCCGGTTTCCGAGGATAATGCAGCCTAAGATCTTATCAGATTTTTCCTCAGCAATTATTTTTACCATCCCTTCAGTTTCATCCTCTGCCAAAGCTCTCCCGTTGGCTATGAAGGGGAACCTGCCGATCTTTATCTTATGACCCCTGGCTAAAGCTTCCTTTTCAGTCAGACCGACTCCGCCGATTTCCGGATAGGTAAATATGCACCTGGGAACGACTGTATAATCCATCGAAACGGTTCCTCCCAAGGCGTTCTCGACTGCTACTTCTGCCTCCATTGAGGCTACATGGGCTAAAAGATAGTTGCCTATACAATCGCCGGCAGAATAGATATCTTCTATATTTGTTTTCAAAAACTCATCCACCTTGATATTACCCTTTTCCTGGTCTACTCCAATCCCGCTCAAATTTAATCCCTCAGTATATGCCTTTCTCCCCACAGAGATCAAAACCTTTTCGGACTCTATTTCAAGTTCTCCTTTAGGAGTGGAAATTTTCACTTTCTTTAGCTGGTTGTCTTTAGAATAGATTCCGCTAACCTTAGAATCTGTATAGATTTTAATCCCTTCTTTTTCCCATTTTCTTCTAAGTACAGAGGCTATCTCCTCGTCTTCTCCGGGAAGTATCTGGGGGAGCATCTCCACGATGATTACCTCAATGCCGAAGGAATGAAAGATAGATGCAAACTCGCATCCGATATATCCTCCTCCCACAATCAGGAGACTCTTGGGTATTTCCTCAAAGCATAAAGCTCCAGTGCTGTCAACTACGCCATCCAGATCCGCACCTGGAATTTTAAGCTCGATCGGAACTGAGCCGGTGCAGATAAGGATTAAATCAGCTTCGAGTTTTTCTGTTCCACCATCGGTTTTGTTTACTAGCAGAGTTTTCTCATCCAGAAAGGAAGCGGTGCCGGAAAGCTGGGTTACTTTACTTTCCTTGAGAAGGAATTTGACACCATTGACCAGTCTTCTCACCACCTGCTCCTTTCGCCTCATCACCTGTGTCCAGTTTAAGTTAGGAGAGCCAGCCTCTATGCCCCAATTAGCTGTTCTTTTCAAGAGGGTGAAAAGATGAGCAATGGAGGTCAAGGTTTTGGTAGGTATGCAGCCAACATTTAAACAGACACCCCCCACCTCTTTTTTCTCAATCAGGGTGACCTCTGCACCTAATTGAACTGCCCTTAATGCTCCCACATACCCGGCTGGGCCACCCCCGATTATGGCTAATCTCTTTCTTTCGGACATCGATTTCTCCTTTGATTTATATGAATCAGAGAAGAATAATAGTTTTAGGATAAATATAAGTCAAGTTGAAAAGTAGAGGATGGTCGGGCAAGGTGCCCGACCTACGGGAAAAAATGGGACGGTGATCGTATGCAGTCCGCCAAAGGCGGACCAGCCCTACTGAACTGGCATCCTAGGAGGTAGGGGCACGGCGCGCCGTGCCCCTACCATTTTTGGTAAACCTGAAGGTTTGCACTCCTGCGGATTACTTCCGTTTAATCCTTGACCGCAAAAATAAAGATGGTTATATTTCAGAAAAGCTCTTTCATTCTCAAGAGGAAAAATCCAGAGGGAAAAATGGAAAAAGAATATAAGATGTTAATTGGAGGGGAATGGGTTTCCGGGGGGAAGTGCTTTGATGTCAGAAATAAATATAATCAGGAGATAATCGGGAAGGTTCCGGAGACAAGTAAAGAGGAATTTGAGAAAGCAGTTATTTCTGCTGTAGAAGGCTTCAAGAAAGTATCCAGTTTACCGGCATACCGCAGGTCAAAGATTCTGCAAAATACTTCTGAACTGATTGAAAAAAATAGGGACGAGATGGCCAGGATTATCTGCCTGGAGGCTGGGAAAGCCTGGAAACACTCCCTATTAGAAGTGGAAAGGTCTGTTCAGACTTTTAAATTTGCCTCAGAGGAGGCAAAGGACATTTTCGGCCATACCGTTCCTTTAGATGCCTCAGTTGGAGGCGAAAAAAGGGTCGGTTTTTATATTAGGTTTCCGGTCGGGGTGGTCGGTGCGATCTCCCCTTTTAATTTTCCTTTGAATTTGGTATCGCACAAGGTTGCCCCAGCCATTGCGGCTGGCTGTTCAATCATCTTAAAGCCAGCTTCATTGACTCCCTTGACATCGATCAAATTGGGGGAGATAATGATGGAAGCCGGTTTGCCTGAAGGCGGCTTGAATATAATCTTCGGCTCGGGGGGGGCTGTCGGGGATTGGCTTGTCTCGGATGAGAGAGTCCAGATGATAACTTTTACCGGCAGTCCACCTGTAGGAAGAAAAATCAAGGAAAAATCCGGTTTGAAAAAACTTACTCTGGAATTAGGCTCAAATTCTGCAGTTATAATTGACCAGGATGCAGATTTAGACTTGGCAGTGGAAAGGTCAGTTATGGGAAGCTTTGCCTATGCTGGACAGATCTGCATTTCGGTCCAGAGGATATATGTGCACAAGAAAATCTATGATAAGTTCAAAAAAGAATTTTTAGAGAAAACCTCAAAACTAAAATTGGGTGACCCTCTGGACATGGAAACAGATGTAGGTCCAATGATTACCGAAGATGAGGCTAAAAGGGCCGAGTCCTGGGTAAATGAAGCGGCAAAAGAAGGGGCAAAAATTTTGATCGGAGGAAAAAGAGAGGGTGTTTTCTATTACCCGACTGTCTTAGAAGATGTAAAACCAGAGATGAAGGTGATAGCATTAGAAGTTTTTGCTCCGGTGGTCTCCTTAGTCCCGTTTGAAGATTTTTCTGAGGCAGTCAGAATGGTGGATGATTCGATGTATGGACTTCAAGCCGGCGTGTTCACGGAAAATATCGAAAATGCCTTTCAGGCGATCAAAGGGATAAAAGTGGGAGGAATAATAATCAACGACGTGCCCACCTATAGGGCGGACAATATGCCTTATGGCGGAGTAAAGGAAAGCGGGATCGGAAGAGAAGGGCTTAAATATGCGATTGAGGAGATGACGGATATTAAGATGGTGTGTTTTAATCTAAGAAAATAGGTAATAGGTGGTGGCTAAACAAATAAATAATCTGGAGTGTAAACCTTCAGATTTACCTTAAAAAGCCATAGGTGGTAACTGTAGGTCAAGCATGTCTCGCCGAAGGCGGACTGCTTGACGAACCGATTTCAATAATATGAAGCCAGCATTTTTCAAAAAACTGGTCATACTTGGCAAGAATAAGTCCGTTTCCGAGAACGATTCAGTCGAATTTTCAGCGATTAAGCTTATTGATTTGAAAATGGAAGATAAGCAGGATTTTCGTCTTGACTTGAAAAGGGTGAGGTTTACAGATATTCAAGCCTTTGAGAATTTCTCAGCGGAGAGCACTTTAGTCAGTTTTGACCTCGAGGAATGGGATGAGATTTTATTGAAAATGGATGTTCGGACAGAAGACCTGCTGGACCTGAAAGCAGTTGCTAAAATACTCCTTCCCCGGCTAAGAGATTTCAAAATAGAAACTGTGGCTGAATATTTTAATTTAGACCTTTCTTCTGGAAAAGAAATAGAGGTGGTTTATAATCTGCTGCTTACTTTCATCTATAGAATACAGAAATTAAGCCCGGCTATCTTTCAGCAGTTGATGACCCTCTCCTTTGGGTCAAAAGATACTTGGGGAAGATTTTTGACCGAGGGCAGGAAAATTGAGATTGCTGATTTTGTTCTACCCATTGTGAAGGATGAGTTTCTGCTGAATTTTAGTGGAATCCGGGGAGAAAAGGAGATAGGCACAAAAAGCGATTACAGTAATGTCATGCTGAAAAAAGAGGAAGTCCTGGAATATTATCAGAACGGGGGACCGATCTCCTCGCAGATGGAAAAATTCGAGCAAAGGGAAGAACAGAAAAAGATGGCACAGAATGTGGCTTCGGCTTTTAACCAGGGTGACTTCCTTCTGGTGGAAGCAGGTGCTGGCGTGGGTAAATCCTTAGCCTATCTGGTGCCAGCTTTGCTCTGGGCTGAAAAAAACAAAGACAGAACTGTGGTCTCGACTAACACCAAAAACCTTCAGGAGCAGCTTTTCTTTAAAGACATCCCGCTTTTAGAAAAAGCCTTACCTTTTGAATTCAAAGTCACTCTGCTTAAAGGTAAGAAAAACTATCTGTGTCTCTACCGGTTTTATAACCTCGTCAATAAAGCTGAATACGAGCTACCCTTAGAAGACCAGAAAGCCCTCTCGAACCTGGCGGTCTGGGCTGCTGAGACCGGTTCAGGTGATATTGCGGAAAACAGCGGACTTGACCAGGTCAAAAATAATGCCTTGTGGAACAGGGTCTGCTGCGAGGGAAGCTCCTGCTTAAACCTGGAATGCCCTCATTATCAAAAATGTTTCTATCTTAAAGTTAAAAAGGAGGCTGCAAAATCTCACCTTCTGGTGGTTAACCATTCGCTTTTCTTCTCCGAAGTTTTGTCTGAAGGCAGAACCTTGGCCGTGGGGAATCTAATTTTGGACGAAGCCCATAATCTGGAAAATGCGGCTACCCAGTTCTTGGGAAAAGAAATCTCCTTCTGGAAAATAAAAGAAATCTTAGACAGGCTCTACCATAGCAGAATGGGAGCAGAATGGGGAGTTTTGGGAGAAATAAAACTTGTCTTTCAAAGAAGTTCTCTAAAAAAAATGGAAAAGTCCTGGATAGAGGATAAGCTGAGAAAGGCAATTGAGGAACTGGGCAAAACCTATAAGTCCTCTGAAGAGCTTTTCAAAAAAGTCCCTGCGAGGCTAAAAGGATTCTCCTCAGACGATTACCTGAAGCTAAGATATAAAAAAGAGGATAAGATCGTCTCGATTCTGAATGAGGAAGGGGAAAAACTTATCGTTTCTTTGAAAAAACTCCAGGCTAAGTTAGAGGCGGTTTCCACAGCATTAGAGGAACTGAAAAGCTCTGAGCTTGAAGGGAAAAGAGAAATCCTACAGCAACTTCAAACCGGGATGGCTGAGATTCAGGATTTGATCGATTCATCCCAGGCTCTTTTTTCGGCTGAGGATGAAGAGTACGTTTACTGGATCGAGTGCCCGGTACAAAAAGAGAGTCCGGACTGCAAACTCTGTATGGCTCCTTTAGAAGTAGGGGCAAGTTTGAACGAGCTTATATACGAAAATTTGAGAACAGCCGTGTTTACCTCAGCTACTCTTTCTGTAAATGGGGATTTCACCTATATCAAAGAAAGATTAGGTTTAAATCTGGTGGATGAGGAAAGGGTCAAAACTCTTTGTCTGGGCTCGACTTTTGAGTTTGAAAAACAGGCTAAGGTGTTGGTCCCTTCATTTGTTCCCTCACCCAAAAGCGAAGGGTATGTCGAAATGACAAAAGAGCTGCTAGAGGAATGCGGCAGAAGATTCAGGAAGAATATCCTGGCCCTTTTCACCTCTTATGAGATGTTAAACCAAGTCTACTCGGCTCTCAAATCAAGTTTCAGAAGTGAGGGAATACTTCTTTTGGGTCAGGGGAAAGACGGGCAATCCACCAACCTGTTTGAAAGATTCAAAGGTGAAAAAGGCGCAATTCTTCTGGGAACCTCCTCTTTCTGGGAAGGAGTGGATGCTCCGGGTAAAGCCTTAGAGATTTTGATCCTGGTAAAACTTCCCTTTGCGGTGCCGACCGAGCCTCTGGCGTCTGCCCGGATGGAAAAATTAGAAGCTTCAGGAAAAAATCCTTTCTTAAGTTATTCTCTGCCTGAGGCGGTCATAAAATTCAAGCAGGGGTTTGGAAGGTTGATCCGCAAAAAGGATGATTACGGGTTAGTGATAATCCTGGACAGCCGGGTTTTGACCCAGAGATATGGCAGAGTTTTTCTGGATTCGCTTCCGGTGAAGAGTTTGGCGGTCAAAAACAAAAAAGAGTTGACAGATCAAATCTCTAATTGGTTTGAAAAAGAAAAAAAGTTAATTCATATAAAAAATTAAGAGGTAACTATGAGGTATGTTCAAATTGACGGCGAAAATCTGAAACTGGAACAGATAGAGGAAGT
>JALHSU010000154.1 GCA_022865345.1 Candidatus Zixiibacteriota bacterium | reverse complement strand
TGATTTAAAAGGGTAAAGGGGAAGGTCAAAAGATTCGGAATCAGCACAAAAAAATAGGTGGAGAAGAAATTCCTTTTATAGATTGACACGCTCGAGCCCAATCCAGACAGGACATTCTTACCACTTATGACGATCGCCGCAAAGGCATAGGCAAAAAAGCCGTAGAAAATTATCCCCAGGCCCAGGCTTAAGATCTCAAAGGCTAACTCTCTTTTAAAACCTCCAGTCAAAAGCCCTTTTCCCAACCTGGGAATGAGATAGAACCAGCCCAAAAGGACTAAAGTCTCTACGAGCCAGACCCCTAACAATAAAAAATACTTGGAAAAAGCGACCTTTAACCCCTCGCCTAATTTTGCCTTTCTATCCGGTAGAAAATAAGAGAAAAAAAGATAGGTTTCCCAGCCGATGAAGATAATCCCCACAATCCCTCCCAGGAAAAGGTTACCCCTGGAAAAGATCTTGGGGAGAAAAAGAAAATAAGCCGGATAATGCAGGGCAAAATCGCCGATGAATCCTTTGATCAAAGGGATAAAAATGACTGATAGTAAGGGAACATAAAAATAGACCAGGGCTAAAAGAAAAAGGAGCTGGATTAAAGCGTATAAAAGAAAAGGTATCCAGAGCAGAGGCTTTTTTAAAGACTTAAGTCCTGCTAAGTAGATGGAGAAAAAAAGATTGACTTTTTCTAAAAGGGTCATAACCTTTCCGGGTTCAAACCTTTAGGATGAAAATCAATAGGGCCAGCAGACCAGATTTGAAGGGTCTGATACCAGTCCCAAAAGATCATACACTATGACATAATAACAGTATCTTGCGCCGACATTAAGATGAGAATCAGTATAGCTGGTGGTCCCTTGCTGGCTGACGATTGCCACGCTGATAGTATCTGTGTTTCCTCCGGCTGTATCAACCCTGAAAACCTGGTAAAAATTGAAATCGAAATCGCGATTTTGTGACCAGGAAACTCTCAGACTGGTGCTGTCGACGCTGGATAGAGAGACTGTCACTGCAGCTGGAGGTTTATTCTGCAAAGTGGTTCCGCTTTCCACGTTGCTTGCGCTGAAAAGTCCGGAACGGTCATAAACATAGACTCTGTAATAGTAAGTAGTGTTTGAAGAAAGCCCGGTATCGGTATAACTGGTGGTGGAGCGGGTAAGGATTGTGTTCACTAAAAGAGAATCGTTATTGACCGAGCTGGTCTTCCCCCGATATATCCGGTAAGAATAAAAATCGTTATCCTGGCTCTGAGTCCAGTAAAGAGTTAAAGCTGACTGTGTGGCAGCAGATGGAGGAAAAAGAACCACTGCTTCAGGCGGGGACTGAATGGTGACTTTTCCCGGAGCAGTAAATGAAGGTGCCTGGTTACCAGCTTCATCTTTAAAATGTCCTGTGACCAGAGCATACTCCATCTCCGTATTCAAGGGGATTAGATAATCCAGTTCATACACGCCATCTTCAGCCGTCTGATCTCCATTGGTTCCATTGTCAAAAAGCTTTATTCCCGTAATAGTCCCTAAATCTACGCTGGCTTCCCCGTTGGTTTCTCCAGCTTCCATCCTGAAATGAATGGTCTCACCCGGGCTTTTAGGCTGTCCCTGGGTATCCTCAGTCAAATTGGATATACGTGCCTGGGTATCCAGATTTATTTCGTCCTGGTAAAAACTGAAAGACTCGTTCCCGTCCTGGTCCTTGAATTTAACATAAACTGTTTTACTGCCATCCCCTGGTTTCAGAATCCAGGTCCGGCCTGAAACAAAGCTCTCCCAGCTCGAATTGGAGAAAAGCGAGTCGTTTCCGATGAGCATATAGGTACTGGTCAAAGGAGCGACCATCTTTAAAGTCACGCTAAGTGAATTGGTCACCCTTCGGTTATCATTGATGATTATCCCGTATAGATTGGACCTGGCAGAAACTATCCTGGATTTGTAACCTTCAAACCCCTTTTTATCCAGAGAAGATATCTGGTAGTAATATTCCTGGCCGTTTTTAATTGACCTGTCAGTATATTTCTTGGTCGTGGAAGAATCATACTGGGTTGGGGTAATCCCGCTTGAATCTGCACGGTAGATTCTATAGCCTCCGATTCCTGAGGTGTCGTCCACTTTCCAGGAAATATCGATACTCTGGTCCCCTACTTTCAAAACGACTTCTTTGGGGGTAGGCGGTACAAAGAAGTTCTCATCCGGGCTGGTCGGGCTTTTTATCTTCCTTTCGCATCCGCTAAAGATTAAAAAGGAAAACAGAATAATAACTGATATCTTTCCCCTCATTTTTTTCTCCTTTTAAAAATTCTTGACCAGGCTTAACTTTATCCCTCTATTTTCCGGCTCAAATGAAATCGAGCTGCTTATGTTCAAGCTTTCTTTTAAAGAAGGGTAAAATACTATGGCGTCCAGAAGGTTGAATCCCCAGGCCGCTCCGACTAAGATCAGAGTAATCCTTCTGACGTTTTCAGCATCATAAGCCTGGCGCTGTTTTTCATCCAGGATCTGCTTGAGCCTGTATTTGTCCTCTACATTCGTAGCCGCAGCATAATCGTTCTTAGCAAAGACGTAAGCATCGTTTTTATTGGAGAAGTCATTATCTGCTACCACAAAGGCAGTTGCAGCTCCTAAGGTGGCAAAGCTGAAAAGGAACGATTTTTTCTTTTCCCCGTAGTAATATTGTCCCCATCCGGGAACGATGGCTGACCTCAAGGCTCCCTTTAACCTGGTCTTGGGAGCAAGATTGATAGAAATAAGCTTGGGCGTGGTGCCATCTAACCAGATGCTGGTTGACCATCCTTCATACCCTTCTTTGAGAGCCCTGATCTTATATCTCCCTTTTAAATTCAAAGGGAGGGTTGCCGGGGTGGTAGCATTCAGACTATATTCCCCTTCTAAGAAAACAGTTGCTCCGGAAGGGACTGAGGTGATGACCAGCCCGGCTTCGGATTTCTTCTCCTCTTCCTGAGCAAAAGCTGCTTGAGAAAAGAGGAAAACCAGAACTATAATCAGTCCGATTAAAGGTCCTGAGGACCAGACTATTCTTTTATCTTTTTTTAGGTTAGTCATATTTGCTCCTCGGATAGAAGTATCTCTTTGACATCTTAAATAAGATTATTTGAAAATATAGTTTCTTAAGGAATAAAGCAAGTATTTTTTGATCCGGGAAAATAAAAAAAAGTCCCCCTACGGGGGACTCAAAAATCTCCGGGGTACAAATTTAGCAGGCGCCTTTTCCAGTTGCTACTACTAAGATAGTCTTGAGCAGGATCTTAAAATCTTTAAGCAGAGACCATTGCTGAATATAATTCAGATCATGGTTTACTTTTAATTTGACATCCTCCATGCAGGAGTCGTATCCATTTTCAACCTGGGCCTGGCCAGTTATGCCCGGCTTGACCCCGAGTCGATTAGGATATCCATCGATCCGGCAGATGAAATCTCTGACAAAGTGATATCTTTCCGGCCTGGGTCCTACTAAACTCATCTCGCCTTTCAACACGTTAATCAATTGGGGAAGCTCATCTATTCTGGTTTTTCTCAGGACCTTTCCGATATTGGTTATCCGGGGGTCATCGCTTTTAGCCCAGATGGGACCACACCCCTTTTCCGCATCCACCACCATGGTCCGGAACTTGTACAGATAGAAAGTCTCTCCGTATAAGTTCTTTTTTCTTCGATCAGTTCTCCTTTCCTGCTTGTTCCTTTTTATCTCTAAGGTTCTTCTCTCCCTTCTTCTTCTGTTCATTCCTACTCTTTCCTGACGGAAAAAGACAGGACCGGGTGAATCTAACTTAATCAAAATGCCCACTACGAAAAACAGGGGTAGTCCTAACAAAAGGCCTATGGCTGAACCCGAAATATCAATCACCCTTTTAAGGAATTTTTCGGCTTTATCCAGATAATAAGCTCCTAACCCTTTTTCTGTTTTTCCTTCAGGAATCAGAACGAAAGTTAAGACAGAAAACATCAGATAAAAAGTGGATAAGACTTGATCTCTTACCCAGACCAAGACTTTCTGTCTTAAGCCTTTGCTTAAGGAGGAGATATTGGAGGATGATTCAAAACCTGAAGAAGCTAACTCGATTTCTGATCGATCAGTAACTTTTAGTGCAACTTCACCGATCGAGAATCGATTAATAAATTTTCTTTCTGATTTTTTTTGAGATAAAGCAGATATACTCTTAGACATAACTTTTTTCCCTCGCCAGACTTTTGTTTAATCCGAGAATATATATTTGGTAGTATATTAAGCAAATAAATTGCCAACTACAGTTCGGAATCAGATAAAAATTTAGAAGTTTTTTAAAAGTTCCCGTGAAGATGTAAGCTTAAATCTAATAGCGGCTTACAAATGTGAACTTTTTCTCTTACTTTACTCTTAAATTAAATAGGATTTGTTTTATCCTATATTTTTGGAGATATTAATTTTTTCTATGCAAACCCTTGCATATTTTAGGTAACAGCTTACATTCGCAGGATTTTTTATTCTGGAGCTTATTCCTGGATCTAAAACTGAATAAATCAGCAGGTAAATTTACTCTGGGGTAGTTCTTATTTTTTTCTGCTAAAAAATTTTATAATCTGGCTGACGATGAAAAGAGAAAAAACCGAGATCAGAAAAACTATCAAGCCGGAAAGCTTGTGTAGAAAATCCTCAGCTAATTTCGGGCTTATCACATAAGCCCCTATGGCAGTAATAAGGATGCGAAAGATGTTCGCGCCGATGGCAATCGGAAAGACTGAAAAGAATAAAATTAACCTTTTCAAATTTGATTTATCAGAATTTGTATCTTTGGGAAAGGTTATATAGACAAAAAAAGCTCCCAGGGCCAAAAGGGAAACCAGGGAACGCAGTCCTGAGCAAGCCTCAGCCACCTCCATCGAATAATTAGGGAGGAGAATGATATTCCCCTGCCTGATCGAAGGAAACCCGATAAAATGAAGAACATACTGGGTCAATTTGCTGGAAAGCAATTGCATCGGGAAAGCTATCGCATAATAGATGACATTTGGAATCGGAACCATAAAGGTAAGGAAGGCGATTGGAAATAAAAGCTCCTTTGCCCATTCTTTCCCGTTGAGATAGTATACCAAGCCAAAAAGGACGATTACCAAGGAGAACCTGGCAGAAAAATACTCAGCCCCAGCAGTACCGACGATGTAAATCCCCAGTCCCAGTAGAAGAATCAAAAATCCAAAGTAAGACTTTTTTCTCTCCAGAGATTTTAACTTATCTTTCTTCTTCCAGACCAGATAGGCACTAACCAGAGGAACCAAAAAACCATGCGAATAGTTAGAATCTACCCACCAGTCACCGACCAGACCAATAATCACCTGAAGATAGAGTCCAATAAAAAGGAGAATCAAAAGGTAAGTGGTCCAGTCCAGTCTAAAAGCAAAAACCTGATTCTTTTGTTCCATTCAGATTTTCCTTACAGAATCCCAATAATTATTTTTCCCGACGATATTAAGTATTTCGGCTCAGGTGATAATATATTATATTAAAAAAATTAAGAAATAGTAAAATGTCTGCTTGCCCTGATTAAAAGAGCTTTTTTGACAGCGGCGGGTGGCACCCTCAAACTGGTTTGAGGGTGCTAAAGGAATCTGCTCGAACTTGCTCCCAGGCGGATGTTATCATCCGCCTGTTTAGTCGCTGGATGATAACATCCAGCGAGAGCGGAGCTTGGCTCGATAAATCGAGCAACTACAGGTCTCGAAATAAAAAAAGATGGGCTTCCCGTAGGGGAAACCCATCTTGCTGCTGGGAGAATAGAGAGAAGTTGCTTTATAAGCTCCTTTTAGTGCCGAACCGGTAGCTCAAGGAGATCCGGTGAGAACCTCCCAAGACCTGGTTTGGCGAATAATTATAATCTACCTCCCAATTGGAGAACTTAAAACCACCTCCTAAGGAAAGACCAGTCCCTTCGAGGTTCTGGGCTGAGGTTTTATACTCATATCCTAAGCGCAGAAATGCCGATTCTTTATAGCCGTATTCGATCCCCTGTTTTAAGATCGGCTTATCATCCCGCGGAAAATCCACGTCCCAGGCTAAACTGACTTGGTCTTGCAAAAGTTTATACCCGAATCCTAAGGTGAATTTACCAGGCAGAGGCTCTTTTTCCTGGATGAATTTCATTGAGGTACCTAAATTAGTGTACGCCGCACCTAAAGAGAACTTCCCTCTCCTGTAGATGAAACCGAAATCCAGGGCAAGACTTGAAGCCCTTTCATTTTCCAATTTCTCCTGAATCCCTTTTAGACCAGCCCCTAAGGACACCGATGGAGAAACTTTATAGGAATAAGCTAATCCCAAAACTGTTCCGTAAGCTGAAAAATCTGAAGTAGGATTATCTGAAGCATCGTACCCCTGAAAATCTCCCAGGTTTAAATAAGTTATGGAAAAACCCAGAGTATGTTTGGGAGCAACAGGAAGAGAATATCCTAAGTATTCAAAATTTACGTCCTGGTACCAGTTCTGATGTACAAAAACGATTTCCTGCTGGCTCAGCTGCGATAGACCGGCTGTGTTCCAGTAGATAGAGGTGGCATCATCCGCAATCCCTACAAATGCACCCCCCATCCCTGAAGCTCTGGCACCTATTCCAACCTTTAAAAAGTTGGCCCCGCTCGTGCCTCTGGCCCCTTCACTCAGAAAACAATAGCCAGAATTGATAGAAAGGAATTGCCCCAAAATAAGTAGAAGAGCGCTTAACCTGATTCTTTTTCTCTTGATCCCTGTCAACTTCTCCCCTTTCAAAAAGAAAACCGGTAAAAGAGCAAATTCAAAAATCCTCAAAGATTTATGGCAACTTCTATGCCTTTCAACCGGTAAACACTTTTTAATCATCCTTGATCTTTACAATTCCTTTTCAGATAAAGAATTAAGCCTGAGCTACAAAATAGGGTTCCTCCTTTGTTTCAGTTTATAAACGAAAATTTATGGGAAAATATTGAACAAATTTTAATCCGTCATAGAAAATTTTTCCACTATCTTTTAGCCTGCAAGAAGATTAAAAAGTTTGAACTTTTTTTGAGCAGATGACCAGAAAAGAACTCAAATATGGGAGAATATTCGCAGCTCCCGTAGGACAATGCGACCCTGTCCTACGGTGGCTACGCCAGACGTAGTCTCCGTTATCAGGAAAAGGGTCGCGCTACTACCGGGTGACACCCTCAAACTCGTTTGAGGGTGTGATTAGAAGTATAAGTAAGTGGGCCAGGCGTCTCGCCTGACTGAACAGGCAGGGATGCCTGTTCCACCATATTGTATCCCCACTCCTACGGATCTAAATTCGGACTTGCCCTCAAGGTGGAGTAATGAACCGTCTAAGAAGAAAACAGAAGCACACAGTATATGGTTTGCCCTCTCCTGTAAGACCGTTTTTTTAACCAAAAAAGTCCGAGATAATTTTGTATTTCTATCTTTTTTCTATTATATTGAAAATAGAACTGATCAAATATTTCAAATACTAATTCAAAAAAGAGAGATAAGAAGATGGAATTACAGGAAGCAATTCAGATAGTAAAACAGCGCTATCAAACTGACATAGCAAGAATCAACGAGGAAAAAGCCGTCATCGAGAAATTTGGTTTTATGTTTCATTCTGATAATTTAGATAGACTCACCGCTGAAAATTTTAAATCATTCTTGTTAATTAAAAATAACAAACATTGGACTGGTATTCATAGACAAGGGAACATAATAACTTCTGACATGGATAAATTGAGAAAAGTCTTGAAACTGTTAGTTGACGAATCAAAGCCAATAGAAGAGAGACTTGATGAAATAATTCCAAAAAATCCAAAAAATAAACCACTAACAATCAAAGGATTAGGGAGAGCAGTATTAACTCCCATACTCTTGGTTGTTCATCGAGACAAGTATGCTGTCTACAATAGTATTGCTGAAGAAGGTATGAGAAAGTTTGATATACTACCTAAATTGAAGGCTGAGAGTTTTGCTGAAAAATATGTGAAAATAAATAAAAAGATAAATGATCTTGCAGAAAAAGATGGACTCTCTTTATGGCAGATGGATGATGTTTGGTATGAAGCTCTTGCCAAACCCTTTCCGCCAGAAGAAACAAGAATAGATGAAGCGACAGAGGTCTCTCCAGATGAATCAGAGTTCGAAGAAATCATAATAAGAGAATGGGATAGAATTCCTGCATTTAATGGTTTAGAGATTCTGCAAGAAGATGGTGATTTAAAAGGTCAGCAGTTCAACACGAATGAAGTTGGCAAGATCGATCTTTTATGTAGAAGTAAAGAGACAGGAGATTTTGTAGTAGTAGAATTGAAGCGTGGTAAGGAGAGTGATAAAGTCGTGGGTCAGGCGTTAAGATACATTGGTTGGGTTAGGAAGAATCTGGCCAATAAAGGTCAAAAAGTTGCTGGTCTAATCATTACTAAGGAGGAAGATACAAGATTAAATTATGCTTTAGAACCTATCAAAGACCTAATTCAACTAAAATTTTATAAGATTTCAATCAAAATAACTGACTCAATTTCTCATTCCTTGTGACTTAGTTACCCGGGTTTTATGGCAGTATCCTCATCCTGCCTTCAAGGCGGCGAATCAATACGTATGGTTCAGACTTGTGTGCGGATTTTTTTTTAATGGGAATCCGAGGGTTTCCGTTACAAAAAATTTGCCACCGGGTGGCACCCTCAAACTTGTTTGAGGGTGTGATTAAAACTATAAGTAAGTGGGTCAGGTGTCTCACCTGACCGAACAGGCAAGATGCCTGTTCCATCTTCTTGCTCCCAGGCGGATGTTATCATCCGCCTTTTTCGTCGCTGGATGATAACATCCAGCGAGAGCGGAATATTTAGCTTATGTAGCGGAAGGCTTCAGCCTTCCATATTACTGTAGTATGGAAACCTGAAGGTTTCCGCTACAAAAGAATTAGCGACCCTGAAAGGGTCGCGTTACCTGGTACCCCCACCTTGCCCACAAGGTGGGGGTATTGACCCATGTTGAGGGCACAACATGGGTCTACTATCTGTGAGTCGTAGCGCGAGGCTTTCAGCCTCGCAATGCGACCCTGAAAGGGTCGCGCTACGAAAATCATTTCCCTATCAGCAAAACCCCTATTAAAATCAAACCCATGCCGATCCATTTGTATAAAGAAAAAAGCTCCTTGAAAACCTGCCAGGAAAAAATCACAATCAAAACATATCCAGTGCTCATCATCAAAGGATAGGCAAAGGAAAGATAGGTTCGGGACAAGACCACCATATATAAAGCCACGCTGGCAACATAAGAAAAAATTCCCAACAAAACAAATGGACTAGTAAAAAAGACCCTTTTGAAATCTGAGATGAGCAAAAGCGGATTTATCGCCCCGGTTTTATTCATCCCGGCTTTCAGGAAAACGTGCCCGCCTACGTTTAAAAGGATAGCCGCAAATATCATCACCCATTGAGACATTTTGAATTTACCTCCTATCTTGTGGATCTCCTATGGATCCATTCTGGACATATTATGATTATTTTTCTTTTTAACTCTGAAAGTCGATCTTGCCCAGTTCACCAAGGTCCAGGTCTCCCTGCCCAGAGGAACGCGGTTGAAAAATGAATCCCCCATTTCTTCTATCATTTCCCTGGTAGGTCTGCTTTTCGGCTCAAAAAGTTTTTTCAAAAACAGAAGCCCGAAAATTCTGCCAACTCCTGAGATTACGAAAAGTACGTGAAAGTTCACCAAGGTCTGTCCTTTAAAAACAAATCTGAAGTCACTTAGGTGCTGGGCAATAACCCCTCCTAAGGCTGATGCCAGGAATAAGACTAACCCGTTAATAGCTGCAACAGCCGCCAGATAATAGACCCTCCCCTGCTGTGGGGACAGGGCTAAGACCACATTGAAAGAGGCCAGGGTAAATCCTGACCAGAAAATTCCTCCCATGATAGCATCGATCCATAAGGGGAAGATATTTTGGGGAGTAGCAAAGAGCCAGAGGAAAGGTATGAGGAAAATAAAACCCACATTGAAGATTAAAACCGGCTTGTTACCGTATTTGTCAATGGCTTTACCCCAGAGAGGCTGCACAAACAAACTTATCACCCCTGCCAAAATTGAGAAAAGCGAGATCAGGTAAAAATCCAAATGAAGATTTTTGAGCATATGCGGCGTCCAGAAAGGGGCTGAAATCCCGGTGACAAAAGACCAGTAGATAAAAAAATAGATCAGACTCCTAAAATTTTTATCGGACAGAGGGATTTTGAGGGTAGACCTTAGATTCACCTCCGGATGAGGAATCATCCTCGGCTCAGGCTGACGGGTCAAAAAGGAGGCCGCAATCCAGGCTGAGAAAACTGCTAAAAGGAATATAAAGGAAAACGCAAAACCGGTGGGATTTTCCTTCAGATACCTATCAATAAAATCAGGCAGGTATGCGCCTATCCTGGAACCATCAGCTCTAAAATAATCGATCAGTTTCGCCCCGGCAAAATTTGAACCCATGGTAATGAACCCCAGCACAGTGTTTCGCAATCCGAAATATCTTCCTCTTCTTTCTTCGGGAACCAAATCCGACATCCAGGAAAGCCAGGCAACTGCCACCAGATTAGCAATGGCTGAGGATAGGGACAAGAACAAAAGGAAAATGACAATTTTGAATTTCTGGCTTTGCGGGAAAAAAGGTAAGAAAACGAAGATCAAGAAAATCGACCGAAATAAAATCGAGCCGAATAGATTGAACTTCTTCCTCTGTTTGAACTTCTCGACTCCCAAAGCACCTAACAGTTGAAAAGCCTGAGCTAAAAAGGGAAAAGCCACAACTAAACCCAATTGAAAATCGTTTGCCCCTAACAAAAGGGCATATCCGGCTAAAAATGGCCCGGTGGTCAGAGCAAGGAAAATAGCCGCAAAAGACCCCTCATAAATCGAGATTTTGAGCCCCTTCTCTATTTGTCTTATATCTAACTCCATCACGGTATCCATGCCTTTTATATATTTTGATTCTATACGATTTTAGGGTGAAAAATATTATGTATAAGAGGTTAAGTAAAGTAGATTTTAACAAGATATTACTTTTGTCGTATATATTCTGTAGTTTTTTTTATCCGATGAGTTATATTTAATTAACCAGATCAAATCCTTAAATCCTTTAAGAATTTTACAAGAAAGTATAATCCTAAGGCTTTAGCACTAAAAACATTATTTAATTTCATATAATGCTCTAATTAAAAAAAACCGTTCACATTTTTTCTGTTGACAAATTTTTATATCTCCATTTTATTAAGCACGTAATGTAAATGGTTGAGCATTAAAAAATACATGTCTTGTGAAACATTTAAACTTAAATGAAATTGCTCAAGGAGTTTAGAGAAAATGGAAGAAAAAGAAGGTCTAATAGTTGAATATAAGGCACTGCGAGAAGAGATCAAGAACAATTCACAAGTAATCGCCAATATTTTTACAGTTACGATTACTGGCATGGCAGTTCTTACTGGATATGGGTTCAAAGAAAAAAATTGGGTTATATTCCTTTGCTCTTTTGTTATGCTAATACCAGCATTATGGTTTATTGCATCTCAATTAGAGTCAACAGTGCGAATCGCAACATACATTAGAACTTGTATTGAACCATATGTAGATGGACTCCGTTGGGAAAACAAACTATCCCAACTACGAAAGAGCAATTTAGTACCAGAACGGAAATATACGCTTTCAATTACAGGTATATATGGTGCAATAGGAATTACATGTATACTGTTGTCCTGGATATTTTTTCCTTGGGGAGGGAAAGGATATTCAATCATTGAACTTGTAATCCTTATAATCGCTTCTGTTGTTTTAGTTGCTACTATGGTTCAAGTTATATTAAATGTAAGTAAATGTTTTGGACAAGATTTTGGCTCAAAATACTGTAAGGCTTGGAGAGAATTGAAAGAATAATATACTAAAAAAATATCCTATGTATCCTTCGCAAACTTGCAAAATATTATATGCAAAATGAGCAGTAGGTGGTATTCGTCTGCAGGTGATTCATAACTACACTGGACTTTTAGTCCATTCGATTGAGGGCGCCGCTTTCAAGATCAGATACCTTTTGAATAATCCCGCCCTGGCTAAAAGATTAGGTGAGAACGGATATCAACATGTCAAGCATAATTTCTTGATAACCCGCCATCTGAGAGACTACCTCCTATTGCTCATAGCTTTAGACTATCCCCATCAGCACATAATCAATTTAGGATAAATTTGAGCCCGTAGTCGCTCGATTCATCGAGTCCAAATGGACCCAATAAATTGGGCAACTACAAAATTGGACAGACAAAATGTCTGTCCTACCTTCTCCCTGTCTACTGTATGCTGTCTACTGTCTACTTATTTCGCTATTTTCCCCGCCAGCCAGCTTTTCTCCAGATAGATTGCCTTCTGAGGACACAGCTCCTGGCAACACATACAGTTTACGCAATTTGAATAATCAAAAGTTGGCCTTTGCTTTCCTGCAGAAATTGTCTTAAGCGTGCAGTTGAGCACGCAGATATTGCAGTTGGTGCAAGTGCCATCGTAAATGTTGGGCCGCACCCAGACCAAAGGACCCAGCAGGTCAACCAAAAATTTAGGAACCAGCTTCAGAAGCCTATTAGAGGGCAACTTGAAAGAAGCGGGCTTTACATTTTCTATTCTTTCACCAGCAAGCTCAATCTGAGAAAAATCAGCAACTCCTAAACCTCTTTTAGCTGCAATTCTGGTTGAATCTATCTCTCCATCTTTAAAACCTAAAATTTTTGCGGAGACCGCATCTGAAGCTACAGCATCTTCACTGGTTAAAAGAAAACCCAAATACTTCGGGTCGCCGGAAGAGGGACCATCCCCTTCCATTCCCACGACTGCATCCATTAAAGTAATCCTGGGTTTGACCAAAGAGTAGATATCAACAATGACCTCTGCAAACATTGCAGGTTTGGGTGCTTCTTTGTGGTATTGACCTTTTCTGAAACCAGGGATTACCCCGAACATATTCTTTATTCCGCCAGTCATTAAAGTGAGAGTGTGGGTCTTAAGTTTTGCTAAGCTTATAATAACATCGGCTTCCAATACCGGACGGGCTATATAATATGTTTTCCCGGTCTCAGATTTTTTTTGCTCTACCCCTTTTTCTTCAAACGAGACCAGAGGCACTCCTGAATTCTGCGAAGCCAAACTCATCTGGGTATTATCCCAGACCCTTTTTACTCCTCTGTCCGCACCACCCGGGCTGTCACCGATGTAAGGTTTTGCTTTTAGAGCCAAAACCTGCTCTGCTACTGCCTGAACAACTGAAGGATGAGTGGTAATTGCCCTGGATGGGTCTTTGGCAGAAAGGAGATTTGGTTTAATCAGGACTTTATCACCAGGCTTGATGAATTTATTCAACCCACCTAAATTCTCGAAAGATTTTCTTACCGCTCCTCGCACATTATCTAAAAGATAATCCTGACATCTTTCGATTGAGACTTTGCTTTTCATCGTTTTTTTATCTTTTATCCGTCATTTGTTTCTCGTCTTACGTCTTCCTTCTTACGTTTGACCTTCACCCTTACAATCCTTTGCCCTTTTACTTTTTCCACCTGAAAACTCAATCCTTTATATTCGATTGTCTTCCCCTCCTCCGGGACACCACCCACCAGATCGTAGATTAGTCCTCCCAGGGTCTCAAATTCCTTCTCTGGCAAATCTGACTTCAGGGCCTCATTCAGGTCGCGGATGGTAACCTGGGCTGCGACTTTATATTCCCCCTCGCTTATCTTCTGAACCACCGGCTCAACTCTGTCATGTTCATCCTCGATCTCTCCTACAATCTCTTCCAGGATATCTTCTAGGGTGACCAGCCCTGCTGTTCCTCCATATTCGTCCACCACGATAGCCACGTGTTGTTTCTCCTTTCTCATCTCCTGTAATAGTTCATCGATTTTCTTATCCTCCGGTATAAAAAAGGGTTTGTGAGCCGCCTTTGTCAGATCCATCTTTTCTAAATCTTTTCGCTCCTCCACGAAAAGGTCCTTCACATGCAATATCCCGATTATCTGATCAATGGATTCTCTAAAAATAGGTATACGTGAATGTCCGTATTTTTTTACCAGCTCTTTTACGGTATCTAAAGACTCCCCCTCCTCCACACAGATCATATCTATTCGGGGAATCATTATCTCCTTGGCAAGAGTTCTCCCCAGCTCGAAGATGGAATGGATCATCTTCTTCTCGTCTTCCTCCAGGTTCTCCATCTTGTCACCTTCAGTTAATGCCAGTGACCCCATCTGCTGCTCTAATTTCTCCTCAGGTGTTTTTTGGACAACTCCAAATCTATAAGGGTATTTGCAGGCTTTAATAAGAAGCTTAAGCAAAGGATTTAAAAGTTTCCGCGTGAAACTCATCTTTGTTTCCATAATTTTAACTGACTTCAGTCATGTTTTTCCCCTCTCCTTGAAAAGGAGAGAGGGTTAGGGAGAGGTTCCTTTCCATGCTCAAGCCACTCATCCTAGACCTTTGGACTGCCTATCGAACAGGCAAGCCGATAAAAGCTTTACGGCTCGTAGAGATGCCTGTTCCACCATTTCCCTTCTCCTTTTAGACGATAAAAGCTTTACGGTTCTACGGAGGCTTCACTCCTCGTAGAGGAGAGGGTTGGGGTAAGGTCTGTTTTTACGCTCAAGTTCTTTTATTCATCAGGACACTTTTACCCGCCTTGAGGGCAAGGCGGGGTCACCGATTACAAGCCTGTCATTGCGAGGAGTTCCCTCCGGGGACGACGAAGCAATCCTCTCTTCTGTGCGACCATCGAACAGGCAAGATGCCTGTTCCACCATTTCCCCTCTCCTTTGAACCTTTGAGCATTGAGCCTTTAAGCTTTTCTTTTACATTCTCACGAATAACGGTCACTTCCTTCTTTGATACTGTGCGAACCGATATACCCCTCTTCTTTTTTCCTCATTTTCTCCAGGTCTTTTTTAGTCTTATGCTCATGCCCTAAAAGATGCAGAATCCCGTGAGCCACCAGCCTTTTCAATTCCTGATCGAGGGTGGCCTGATAGTCGTGAGCTTGCTTTCTTGCTCTGTTGACAGAGATATAGACCTCTCCTAAAAGACTTCTTTTAGTCTTTGTATTTTTATCCTCTTTAAAACTGAAAGAGAGAACATCAGTCGTTCCCTTCCTGCTGGTAAATCTCTGGTTCAGCCTTCTCATAAAACTATCCGAGACCAAAATAATATTCAGATCACCTTTTTCTTCGAAATCTTTTAAGATTTTCTGAGCTAATTTTTTTAGTGAAGATAATTTTACCCTGGAGTCGGAGGATATGTTCTTTATGAATACTGGTGACATCTAACTTTCCTCAACTATCTCTGGGTAATCGATCCTGGGATGGAATACCCCGATCAGGATCGGGAGAAAACTTTCCTCGATGACATGCAAATCTTTCAAGGTCAGCTCGCATTCCTCTAATTCACCCTGCTCGAATTTGTCCATAATTATCTTCTTGATCAAACTCATTATCCGGGCAGGCTTGGGCTCCTCTAAGGTGCGGGAGGCGGCCTCAACTGCATCTGCTAACATAAGTATTGCCGCTTCTTTGGAACGTGGTTTGGGACCAGGATACCTATATTCAGCCTCCTGTTCTTCAGAACCTCCCTGGTCTAAAGCTTTTTTGTAGAAATAGGCCATCAGGGTAGTGCCGTGGTGCTCCTTTATCAGATCAGTTAATTTTTTAGGAAGATGCTCTTTCTGTGCCAGCTCAGCCCCTTCCTTGACATGCGATTCCAAGATCAGAGCGCTCATCGATGGAGAAAGCTTCTCATGTTTGCTTTTTGCGCCCATTTGATTCTCCACAAAATATTCCGGTTTTTCTATCTTGCCTATATCGTGATAATAAGCCCCTACCCGGGCAAGAAGCGGATTTGCGTTTAAAGCCTTGGCTGCTGCCTCAGCTAAATTCCCAACTACTATGCTGTGATGATAGGTCCCCGGAGCTTCTAAGGCTAATCTTTTTAAAACCGGCCGGTTCAGGTCTGAAAGCTCAAGCAGGGTAACATCAGTGGTGATGTCAAACAGGTATTCAAAGATCGGCAGAAGCCCCATGGCCAGAAAAGTGGAGAAAAAACCGTTCAGGATCCCATACCCGCATTGTTCTAAGATAGCCTGGGCCTGGCTCCCCTTTAGAACCTCGAAAAGATAGATCATCACTAAATAGCTTAAAGAATTATAGAGCATCGGCCGGTAAAATTTATACCTCTCTTTTACCCCTCTCACGCTGAAAGTGGCAACTGACCCGGCCACGATGGAAATGAAATCTAAATTGAAGCTAAAATTGAAAACGATCTCTAAAAGGAACCCTATCAGAAAACTGTAGATCAACCCTACCTCGTAACCCAGAAGGAGGGTCAGAAGCATCGAGCCTAAAGTAATCGGTATAAGGTAGTATGAAAAACCTATCTGAAATACCAGAAAGTAGCCCAATGCCATCTCTGCGACAATCAGTATAGCAATGATCAGCAACTGGGAAAAACTCTCCAGGACTTCTTTTTTAAGCAGGTAAATGAAGATCAAGAAGAAAAGGAAAACCAGCAATATAAGGACAAACCTTATGAAAAATGGGAGGATGGCCTGCCAGGGAGCTATAGCAACTACCTGGCTTTCTGGTAGACGATGGAAAGGAAAAAGAAAGGTTACGAAAAGAACAGTGGCTAATCCAAGGATAATCTTTGGGAGAAAGCTTAAGACTTTATTATTCTTCCTTCCTTCCCCATTTAAAAACAAAATCCCTTTTAGCTTTTTTTTGAATTTGAGAAAATTGCTCATATCATTCTTTGTTCTGACTGACTTCATTCAGGTTTCGCATCACAAGTCTGTCATTGCGAGGAGTCTCGCATTTATGCGGGACGACGAAGCAATCCCTCCAAAGTAAACGGATTGCTTCGCCCCGCAGGGGACTCGCAATGACAAGGCAAACCCACTTTGCCCTCAACCTGGGTTAATCTCCCCATCCCGCAATATAATGGAGCAAGGCGGGATTACCGACATATCTTTTTACCATTGAACTTTTGAACCTTTAAACTTTTTTTATCTTAGTGGGTCAGGCATCCTGCCTGGCCTTAATGAACAGGCAAGATGCCTGTTCCGCCATTTTTTTGAACCTTTGAGCCTTTAGGCTTTTTCTTACGCTCACGAACCACGAATAACGGTCACGTCTCTTATCCCTTGAACTCTTGAACTTTCTTATTGTTCTGATTCAAACCTTTCATACGCTTTGATGATGTCCTGTACCAGTCTATGTCTGACCACATCTTTTTCAGTGAGGTAGACAAACTCAATCCCCTGGATACCGGCTAAAATCTTTTGAATCTGCACCAGGCCAGAAGACCTTTTATCAGCCAGGTCAATCTGGGTTATATCTCCGGTTATAACTGTTTTGGAATCAACGCCCAGGCGCGTCAAAAACATCTTCATCTGAGCTACCGTCGTATTCTGAGCTTCGTCTAAAATGACGTAAGCATGATTAAGGGTTCTGCCGCGCATAAAAGCTAAAGGAACGATCTCGATTATCCCCAGCTCCATCAATCTCCTGATCTTGTCAGCTGAGAGCATGTCGTGCAGAGCATCATAAACCGGGCGCAAGTATGGATCAACCTTTGCTCTGATGTCTCCTGGCAGAAATCCTAAGCTTTCACCTGCTTCCACTGCCGGACGTACTAACACCAGACGGCTGACCTCCTTGTTTTTCAAAGCACCGACTGCTTTAGCCACTGCTAAATAAGTCTTACCAGTCCCTGCAGGACCAATGGAGAAAACCATATCGTATTCCTCCATAGCCTGAACATATTCCTTCTGCCCAACTGTCCTTGGCTGGATGACCTCCTTAGTAAAAATCGAAGTCACCAGTGAGGATACCTGAAGATTGTCTGGAGAGCCTTCTTCCTCTTCTTTAACCAGGGAGATGGCATATAGCAGGTATTTTTCTGAAAGCTCATTATTCTTTCTAAGATGAGTTAACAGAGCATTGAATAAAGCCTCTAATTGGTTTATCTCTTTTTCATCGCCCTGGATGATGACATTACCCCCCCGGGCGATGATCTTGGCATCGAACTGGCTTTCGATCATCCGCAAAAATGAACCCCCCTGCCCGAACAAAATTCTCTGGTCCACATCCCCCAGATCAATTTTCTTAACCCATTTTTTCTTCAAGTTTTTTCTTAATTACCTCCTTCTATCTGTCGTAGCGAACTGGTAGACCCATGTTGCCCTCAACGTGGTTCTGTCTCCCGCCTTGAGGGCAAGGCGGGACTACCGATTACCGTAGCGCGACCCTTTCAGGGTCGCATTGCGAGGCTGAAAGCCTCGCGCTACAAATTCCCCTCTCCTTGTATGAGAGGGTCAGGGTGAGGTCTCTTTACACGTCCACTTCGCTGCTTGTGGATGTTATCATCCACAAGCAGATGTTTGCGAGGATGATAACATCCTCGCTGAGCTTAGACGAACAGGCATGATGCCTGTTCCACCACTTTTCTCCCTTAAACCCTTGAACTATTAAACCTTTGAACCTCTTTTATTTTTCTTTTACAATTTTAATTCCCAATTCTTTCAGCTGTTCTTCCTCAACTTCAGACGGTGCACCATCCATTAACGACTGAGCCGCAGTGGTTTTGGGAAAAGCGATAACGTCTCTTATCGAATCAGAGCCACAGATTAAAGCCACGATTCTATCCAATCCCGGAGCAATCCCGCCGTGTGGCGGCGCGCCACATTCCAATGCATTCAGTAAAAACCCGAAAGCATTTTCTGCTCTCTTCTCGTCCCAGCCCAGGATATTCAAAATCTTCATCTGAACATCCCTTTTATGATTCCGTATGCCACCTGAAGCTATCTCTGTCCCATTCAAAACCAAATCATATTGCCGCGCTTTAATATTCCTCCAGGGGTGTTCTGGGTTATCAATCGGCAGTTTCGATTTAAAACCTTCGTCCAGTTTGGACATATCCTCTTCAAAAGGCTGGGTAACTATGTTGTGCATCGCCTGAATCTTTTTCTCCTCAAGATTATATTCAAAAAGAGGGAATTCCGTTATCCACAGAAACCCCCATCTGCTCTTGTCGATTATATTATATTTACGTGCAATCTCCACCCTTAATTTACCCAAAACCGATAAAACTGTATCCTGTTTATCAGCCACTATGAATATTATATCCCCTTCTTTTAAATCTAATCTCCCGGCAATAGAATCAATCTCTTCCTGACTGATATATTTGATAATCGGCGAGCGCAGACCTTCTTTTAGCTTCGCAATCCAGACCAGCCCTTTGGCTCCTGATTTTTTCGCACTTTCCTCTAACTCGTCTATCTGCTTCCTGCTTAAGAATGCGCCTTCCTTGAAATTTATTCCTTTGATTTTCCCGCCTGAACTAAGTGTTTCCGAAAAAACCTTGAAACCTGAGCCTTTGACCAGATCTGATAAGTCAACAATCTCTATCCCGAACCTGATGTCCGGCTTATCCGAGCCAAATCTTTCCATCGCATCCTGATATTTAAGCCTGGGAAAAGGAGTCTTCAATCCTAAGTTCAGCACGTTTTTGAAAAC
>JALHSU010000153.1 GCA_022865345.1 Candidatus Zixiibacteriota bacterium | reverse complement strand
TTGTCATGGGATATTTGGAGTATTTAGATATTTTTTGTCTTATTATCAAGAAAATCTAAGATAAGAGATTGTCTTTTGATGTATTACTTATTCTTAGTTAAACTGGAAGGGTGAGTACTCCACAAATCAAGAGTGAGTCCAAAAAAAACGTCCGGGATGAACCCGGACGTCACTTATTTATCCTCTCTTGAATCCTTGACTCCTTTTTTTAGCTACAGGATGGTGGTCCGCCTTTGAAAAGATAGTTTACGAGATAGACTACATCCGCAACTGTTGGTTGACCGGGCTCAACCGGGGGATTTTGTTTGCAGAAGTTAACATCACCCAAGTACACCGGGTCGGGTGCTGGGCCTCCTTTGAACAGGTAATTGATCAAAAAAACTACATCTGAAACTGTCTTTTTCCCATCTCTATTTGCATCCCCATGCAGATATTCCGGGACTGTATAAACCACGGTATCTACCTGTCCCTGTCCTGGACAAGGAGCATTGGCTATCATCACTCTGTCTTCATTCCCATCCAATTTCACGGCCAAAGTATAATTGCCAGAACCGCCGGAGTCAGGCACAACTCTGACCAGATACTGACCTACCACTGGGTTTGGTATAGTGATTATATCATCCCAATGCCCATCGTGGTTTCTATCCGTGCTGGTATCGTAAGTCGCATTCGGAATATTATTAAAACCTAATTCAATCGAATCCCCATCCGGGTTGGTTACAATCAAATTAACAGGTGAATAAGCGATGAAAAGCACAGTGTCATTCCGGTCTTGAAGCATATATCCCGGAATCACTCCAGCAAGATTGCTCTGCTTAATAAACATTGGATAATTGAAGGGAGCTAACCTGACAGTGTCAACCTGAATCTGGCGATCATAAGCGACTGGAGTGATAGAAAAGTTCAGGGTGAGTATTGTGCCAGAACCGGGCGAGAGAACGCTGGATAGACCGGCACAAAAGCCCACATTGACCGTTCCCTGGGTTGAGTCGATGGTTGCTGCTTGCAGTCCAGATAGATTAGTTATGCGTGAGCTGAATACGGCTGATCCGATTAATGGAATATCTCCTCCTATGGTTATCTTCAAAGGGAGGGCAAACCCAACGATTGAGCTATTGTTCTGATAATTTATGGTAACCGCAATTGTGCTATCATTGGCGGGCAAAAGATTGGGAGAAACGATAATCGCATCTGCAGGTTCTCCAGTGGTCGCATATTCGCTGCCTGGATTACAATAAGGGGCAGGACTTTCCTCAAACAAATATCTCCGCAGATAGGCTATATCCCTGATAGTAGTGGAACCATAGCCATCCATATCTCCACTTGTCGGATTGATTGGAGGAGCAGTCCCGTTCATAAAACAGTACTGGAAAAGATAAATCCAGTCAACAACATCCACAAGTCCATCGCCATTAGCATCTCCACAGACATATTGAAAGTACTTGAAGGTGGCATAATCATAATCTGTTCCAATGCCATAACTCTCTCCAGTCACATACACATTGGCAAAACCATCTAAGGCCATGGCATAGCCATGATCATGCCAGTTTGCCGGGCCATTGTATCTTTTTTCCCAAATGGTATATCCGTCAGGGTCATATTTTATGGTTACATAATCATAATTTGCTCCACTGCCAAAACTTTCTCCAGTCACATATACATTGCCGGAACCATCTAAAGCTATGGCGTGAGCATCATCACCCGCATTTCCCGGGCCATTGTATCTTCTTACCCAGGCCGTATCGCCGTTCGGCTTATATTTTATGGTGCAATAATCTTCACCCGTTCCACTGCCATAACTAAGTCCGGTCACATACACGTTGCCCGAACCATCTACTGCTATTGCCCGAGCATAATCAGCAGCGCCTAATGTTCCGTTGTATCTCTTCACCCAGACAGTATCCCCACTCGAATTATACTTAATGGTGGCATAATCCCAAGACGTGCCGCTGCCATCACTGTATCCGGTCACATACACATTTCCAGAATCATCTAAGGCTATAGCAGTAGCTTGATCATAGCCGTTTCCTGGACCGTTGTATCTTCTCACCCACGCAGTGTCTCCGCTGGAATCGTATTTTATGGTTGTGTAATCGCTGAGTGTTCCACTTTCGGTGGTAAATCCAGTTACATGCACATTGCCAGAACTATCTAAGGCTATAGCAGTAGCTTGATCATCGTCGTTTCCCGAACCGTTGCATCTTCTCACCCAGGCCGTATCGCCATTAGAATTATATTTTATGGTAGTATAATCACTTTTGAAGCTGGTATCCGCGCTTGCTCCGGTAACATAAACATTAGCCGAAGCATCTACTGCTATGTCGTAAGCATTGTCGACAGCGTTTCCTATGCCGTTGTACCTTCTTAACCAGGCAGTATCTCCATTGGGATAATACTTTATGGTGGCATAATCTGGACTTGAAATCAAGCCACGGCTTTCGCCGGTAACATATATATTGCCAGAATCATCTAAGGCTAAGGCGTGAGCCTGATCCCAGTTATTTTGCGGTCCATTGTATCTTCTCACCCAGACAGTATCCCCAGCAGCAGAGTATTTGATTGTGGCATAATCATAATTACTTCCATTTCCCCAGCTATAACCAGTCACATATACATTGCCAGAAGCATCTACTGCTATTGCTTGAGCGACATCCTCAGTGGTGTCCGCAGGACCATTATATCGCCTCACCCAGGCAGTATCAATTTCCTGGGCAAAAGCAGAAATACTTATCAAAAGCAAAATCACTAAAATGATTAGCTTTTTGGTCATTTTCGCCTCCATTTTAAAAGCTAAATTTAATTTATTATGCCACCACCCCTCAAGGTGAGCATGAATGAGTTTCCAAAAATTCATATTTCTCAAGCAAGAAATCATTATATTTATAACTTAAAAATGAAAAAAGTCAAGCATAATCGTTATACACGACTGGTTAACTGGAGATTTTAGACCTGTTTAGTTAGTATGACTATAGGAACCAATCAAGCAATTGCAGTCTGAGAAGTTAAATTAAGAAACCAATCTAAAAAGAGAAGACGAACACAATACTCAGAGATTTCAGGTTTTCAATAAAACCAGGGTGATATCATCCTCCTGGGGATGAGTGCCCTGGAAGGCAACGACTGAATCGACAATTCTCTGAGAAAGGTTTTGAGCCGGGATGGTTTGATATTCTCTAAGAAGTTTTAATAGCCTTTCTTCTTCGTACATCTCTTCTTTCTCGTTAGTTGCCTCTGTTATTCCATCTGTATACAATAGCAGTAAATCGCCCGTCGTCAACTGAACGGTTTCCTCTTCATATTTTGACCTATCGGAAATCCCCAGAATCAGTCCCCCTTTCTCCAGCGTTCTTAAGTCTCCGCTGGGGTGTAAAAGGAAGGGAAAGTTATGCCCGGCGTTGGTGTAAGTGAAAGTTTTGTCTTTGATGTCTAAGATGCCATAAAAAAGAGTAATAAATTTACCAGTGTCCATAAATCTGGAAAGCATAAAATTTGCGTTAGCCACGGTATCCTTTACACTGCGGTTTATCACAGCCTGCCCTCTTAAGCAGGCTTGCAGATTTGCCATTAACAAAGCCGCAGGAGTTCCTTTGCCAGAAACATCAGCTATAGCCAGGCCAAGATGGTTATCATCGATTTGAATGAAATCATAGTAGTCGCCTCCGACCTGTTTTGCCGGCATGGAAAAACCTGTAATTTCCATTCCTTCAACTACCGGGTCAATTTTGGGCAGCAGAGATTGCTGAATGTGGCGGGCAACTCTCAGATCCTCCTCTAAAACCAGAAGCTTTCGCTCTTCTTCGTAAAGCCTGGCATTCTCTATGGTCTGGGCTGACTGACTGGCAATAATGGATAAAAGTCTCTGATCGTCCGGAGTAAAGTCAGAGCCTTCCTTTTTATTAAAAAGACACAGAACCCCTATCATCTTGTTTTTCAGTTTTAATGGAACCGCTAAAAGGGATCTGATTTTTTCTGACTCCTTTTCAATTCCCTTAAATCTTTCGTCTTTTGCCAGCTCGTTGATCAGAAGCGGCTCCTGGTTTTTGAGCATCCAGCCGGTAAGGCTCATCCCGAAATGATAAGGGACACCGCTGAAGGTGGAATTCATTATTCTGACAAAGGTTTTCAACGGGGTGATCTTGTCCTCCTCGCTCAGAAGCCAGATGGCACCCTGTTCTGCCCGGATGTGTTTGGTGCACTTCTTCACGATCAGCTCAGTTATCTTTTCCACGCCCAGGGTCGAGCTGATTGCCAGACCTATCTCGTTGAGAATAGATAACTCCTCAACAGCTCGCTTGAGCCTTTGATTTTCCTCTCTCAACCCTTCCGTCATTTTTCTCTCTATTTATAGTCTCTTGAAGTGTGTCCATTCACTTTATAAGCATAAAAACCTAAATTATCAAGAGTTTTTTTAGTTTTTTACAATTTTGGAGGATTGTTACAAGAGGATTCTGGCTGGAGGAATGAATCAGTATTCTGTCAGAAGACTTAAGAATCAGGACAGAGGAACCACCAATCTACAGTTTGAGCAGGGTATGCGGACTTAAATCCACGAAAGAGGTAATTAGCCAGCTACTTAGCTTGTTGCTGACTTGAAAGTTGGGGATTTTCCAGGCTTAAAGTTTTATAATAAGGTCTGCAGGGAGGAGGCCCGAACTTCCACAGGTAGTTAATCAAATAGATCAGATCGCCCACGGCGCATTTGCCATCACAATTAACGTCTCCAACCTGAGGAGGGGTAGGCGGGGGTCCTCCTGCGAAAAAATACTGGACCAGATCGATTAAATCCACGAGGGTGAGGAAGCCATCGCCATTGACATCCCCGGGAACAAGTTTGCTCGGGTCAAGTAAAAGATAAAATCTGAAAGGAGAAGACCAGGCCGATATCTCCCCTGTGCAGGCGTTCTGGTGCCTTCCTCTCCAGTAAAAATTTCCCTGGAGCGGAGGGAGATGTGCTGAGTAGTTGAAATTTGTGTTCGATTGACACGCGGTCCAGTTACTCTGATCTACAATGTTTGTGAAGGCTTTATCAGTTGCTACCTGGATCTGGATCAAAAGGGTGTTGCACTGGGTGTAATTGGCAGTGCTAAAGGTTAAGCCCACCGGGACAGTAGAGACCTGTGCCCGTGAAACAGATAAAAATGTAAGACTCAATACAAGAAGAAAAAGGAAAATCTTATAGAATACTTCAAAAAGACCAGCTTTATTTTCTTTGTTGCAGTGCAGAGGCATCCGGTCCTCGCAAATATGTATTGACAAAAAACTGGGGGAGACAGCCAGAGGAGCCTTTGACTAACTCAATCCGGGTTGACTGCTTCCTCTTTCCTCCATCTGCTCTTTAACCCTAAAAGGGGATTTTAGGATAATGAGCAGAAAATCTTGAACTTTTCAAATATAACCGGTTTCGCAAAACTGTCAAGACCCTCGGGGCAATTTTTTTTAAAAATCTTTTTGAACTGATGTTTTTTTGAATTGCACCTTTTTGTCAGGATAACAGAACAAGGTAATCTAACAAATAGTTGATTTATCATTACCAACATGTTAAATTATGTCCGGTTTTCGTAATATAAAGAGCAAATGCACAAAAAAAAAGAGATTATACTTGTAGGGCTGAGCATAACTATCCTCTCGGTCCTGCATTATGTCACACCGGTCGACAAACCGATACTGCACGATCTCTACAGAAGGCTATACTATGTTCCTATCATCTTCTCAGCCTTTAGCTTCGGGCTTAGAGGGGCAATGGTTTCTTCTCTGGTTATCAGTCTGGTTTTTTTGCCGCACGTTTTTCACCGCTGGGGTCATATTCATCTACAGACCTATGATGCCCTGTTCGAGATCGTTCTTTATAACATAGTTGCCTGGGTTTCAGGAACTTTGGTCCAGGCTGAGAGAAAAAGGAGAGAGGAGTTAAAAAAGGCTCAGGAAGAGCTTATCCAGGCAAATAAGTATAAAGTAATCGGCGAGTTAGCCGCAGGTATCGCCCACGAGATCAGAAATCCGCTGGGTTCAATTCAGGGTTCTCTGGAGATCCTGCGCAAAGATTATAAGGTAGAGGATTCGAAGTATGAGTTCTTAAACATACTCCTGAAAGAGGTTGCCAGATTGAATAAGGTGATTACCGATTTCTTAAATTATGCCAGGCCGGCACTTCCCAATCTGATTGAAACAGATATAAATCAGCTCATCAGTGAAACGGTTTTAATCCTTTCTTCTCAGGCAGCTAAGAAAGGAGTCGGATTGAAAACCGAGTTGGATAAAAACCTGCCCCGGATCAAAGCAGACCCTTCCCAGCTTAAACAGGCGTTTATCAACCTGATTTTGAATTCCTTAGAGGCGATAGAAGGTAATGGTCAGGTTCTCATCTCGACTCTGCAGGACAAAAATAAAGTAACGGTAAAATTCCAGGATACTGGTAAAGGGATGTCTGAAGAAACTGAAGAAAATATCTTTACCCCTTTTTTCAGCACCAAAGAGAATGGAGCAGGATTGGGCTTGGGAACAGTCGAAAGGATAGTTCAAAATCATAAAGGAGAAATAAAGGTCGAGAGTTAC
>JALHSU010000152.1 GCA_022865345.1 Candidatus Zixiibacteriota bacterium | reverse complement strand
TTTATTTGTATATCCTCTCCAGTACCTTTTTCAAAGACTCATTCAGCCGGCTGGATTTATCGAACAGGGCTCTCATTCGCACGTACTTTTCCTTGAGCCTTTCCATCTGCTCCAGGGATTCGAAATCGTTGCTTTTCTTCAGGGCTTTGATTGCCTCTAATTTGATTTCCTGGTCTTTATTCTTACTGAGAATCCCCCACTCGAAAATCTTATCCCGGTCAACTACTTCCATCAAAAAGTTAAAGGCTTTCTCACCTCCGATGTTACTGATAGCCTGCAGAATCGGGATCGCCTCCTCTTTATCCTCGTAGAAAAGCTCTTCCAATTTATCAATCGAATCTTCAGAGCCGCAGGATACCAGAGCCATCAGGGCTAAATTTTTTATCTCCTTATCCTCATCCTGAGCTAACGTCAGAATGAGTTCCTGGCTTTTTTTACCGCCGATTTTTTCCAGGGTCTGTATAACAGCTTTTCGCACCTTATGGTCTGGGTCATTCAGTCTTTTTCTCAACTCCTCAAGGGCTTTTTCGCTTTTGAGGTCTGCCAGAATATACAGGGTATTCCTTATTTTGAACCAGCTATCCAGAGTCAAATTCCCGGATTGATCCCTCTGGAAGTTAGACTCATCCCTGAGTACCCTGGTAAAATAAATTGCACCCTCTTCCCCTGTTTTTCCGGCAATCTTTAAGACCATCATCCTTATCGTTCTATCCGGATCAATTAGAAGATCCTCCAGTTCCTTGAAAACCTTTTCCCCTCCTATAAGAGCTAAAGAGTCGCCAACTTTATCCCAGACCTCTTTCCTTTTTCTCCTTATCTCTACAGCCAGTTGCCGGACTATCTCATCTCTGGAGAGTTTTTGCACCAGGTTCTTAAACCATTCCACTTTTTCCTGCGAGCTGTTCTTTTCATTATCGACCTTGAGTCCCTGGAAAATCAGGCTAAAAATCTGGTATTCCCTGTTAGTTATCGCCTTTTCTGCAAAATATTCTAAAAACTCTACGGATTGAACGTTAGTCCGCTCCCTGAGCAGGAGCAGTTCCTGCACCAGTGAATCAAAGAGCTCCCTGGAATGTTCCAATGACAGATCGGCTAAAATCTTTAGCCCGGACAGAGAGTTGTTCCTCATCTTTTCCTGATCCGAAAAAAGATTGTTCAAAAGCTTTTTAAATGTCTTTTTTAAGAGTTCGGCTTGGTTTAAATTAATGAGCCTGACCAGAAGATTTTTTAAATTCTCCATCTCCTGAACATCGAATTCCCCGCGGGCAAGCCTCTCCAGTAACGATTCGGAATCCTTTAAGGTTTTGATTTTAAGAAGCGCGCTTTCGTCTAAAGCCTTTTCTAAGAAGTTATCCGGAGCACCATTCCGGACGAAGATCTCCCTTAACCGGTTAAAAAGGTAATCTCTTTCCGGGTGGTGAATAAAAGCTTTAACTAGATTTTTTACCCCGTTTAAATAAACTTCATCCTTCGAAACCTCTTCCCAGTTTTTTTTCTCAAACTCCCACTCTAAAAGCTCCTTTACCTTTTCCTGGGGTAATCTGGAGAATTCTTCCAGAAGAACGGATTGAAAGACTTTAAATTTAAAGTCTAATTTTACTCTCCCTTCCAAATCAATATCTTTCCGGATTTTCTTCAACAGCATATCCAGCATCACGCCAGGGACTTCACGCAGAGAGAGCCGGGCTAAAGTCCCGGCCTCGAAATCATCACATTTCTCTATCAGCGAAATATTTTCATCTATGAAAGGGTCCTCCTTCTCTGCTCTCTTTATCCGGATGGAGTTGACCTTCTTTTCTTCAAGAAACCTTTGCATATCCAGGTGTCTGGGAAGGGGCGGTAGTTTCTCAGTCATCCTTCTCAAGAAAATCACCAGCTCATCCGGACTGACCTGGCTATAGATGAAAACGCTTCCCAGAGAGAATCTGGAAAGCTCTGATTTTAAGCTTCGGATGAATACCTCTTCTTTCTGGGGTATACCCATAGTGTATAACTTACCCTGGTAAAGATGGAAATCGAAATAGCTCCTCATCCGGAAAAGTTTCTTAAGCCAGTTAAACGGCTTTTTGGTCACCTCATTCTCGGACTGATGCTCCCTGGTATACAGAGTGAGGCGGCGTGAGCCCAGGAAAAGCTCTCTTAAAATCTCTTTTCCTAATTCCCTTAAGTCAAGCTCCAGGTCTTCTTTTTTGAGTAGCAAGTGATTGGACAACATCTTCGTTATTCCCGGTTATAGCGATGTAGCGACGCATAGCATGCGTCCCTTTGTAACTAAACAATCCACAGAGTGCTGTAGAGACGCATCGAATGCGTCTCTCTGTTCTTACCAGAAACAGTAAAGATACCCGTTAGTAGAGGGGATGAGAATTTTCCCTTCAGAAAAAGACGGTGAGGCAAAGATCATCCCCCCGGTTTTATATTTAAACACCAGCTCGCCGCTGGAGCTATTCAATTCGTAAAAATATCCATCTAAAGACCCGAAGAAAACTTTATCCCGGATAACTAATGGAGTAGACTGAATCGGGCCATCGGTCTTGAACCTCCAGAGGAGTTCTCCTTTTTCGAAAGAGAGAGCGTATAGATAGCCATCATTCGAGCCAAAAAAGATAGCACCATTATCCTGAGAAGCGGATGAATGGATGCTTCCTTCGGTTTTATACTTCCAGAGAAGCTCGCCTGAAAACCGATCGATTGCGTAAAAAAAACCATCTGCAGAGCCGAGAAAAAGAGCTTTATCCGTGATACAGGGGGAGGCGTAAATTGACCCTTCTGTTTTATAACCCCAAAATGGTTTTCCGGTTTTCATATCTAAAGAGTAGATTTTACCATCTCCTGAGCCGAAATAAAGAGTTTCGCCTGCAAAAACTGGAGTGGAATAAATGAAATCCCCAGCCTTAAACTGCCAGAGCTCCTCTCCGTTCAGATTTTTTAAACTGAAAAGCAACCCCCTCCTGGTGCCTACGAAAAGCTCTCCCTCCACTGTTATCGGTGATGAGCTTACATCTCTTAATTTCTTCCTCCAGATCGGTTTCCCGTTTTTCAGGTTCAGGGCAAAAAAGTCTTCATCTTTTCCACCTGGAGAATAAAGGATACTGTCTTTAATTACGGGTGTCAGGGAAAGAGGAGAAGAAAGACCCAGGGAACCTAATTTCTTTCCCGAATCAAGCTCTAAATATATTATCTTCTCATCCAGAGTTCCCAGGACAATCATCTTCCGGAGAATCAGGGGAGTGGAGTAGCTCGGGCCGACTTTTTTCTTCCAGAGAAGCTTTACCGGTGAGTTTAAATTAAAGCTGCTGACATTTCGAGTATGTCTGAGGTCGTTGAAGCCTCTCCAGTCCGAATCTTTCTCCTCGAAATCGGTGTGAGGAAATTTCAAACTCGAGGCACAGCTTGAAGTCAGAAGGATGATAGCAATGACTGTTCCTTTAATAATCTGTAGAGGTGGTAGGGGCACGGCGCGCCGTGCCCCTACTCTATTGAAAGCTTTTTGACGAGAATTTAATTTCACCCTATTCCCTTTTTTAAAAATTCCACCCGAAGAAAAAGTCAAACACTGTTTCCCTGGAAATTGTCTTGAAGTCTGTCTTCTTGGAGAAATCAAATCTCAAGACCACCACATATCCTAAGCTGATCCTGAAACCGGTTCCAAAGCTTCCATATAGTTGATCAAAATGGTCTTCCCAGGCATTTCCAGCATCAAAAAACAGCGCACCCCGGATAGCCTGAAATCCGATCCGCCCAAAAGGAAATCCGATTATCAGGTTATTTATCAGAGGAAAGCGCAGTTCATTGCTTATCAAAACAAGATTCCTGCCATAAAAAGCTTTGCGGTCATAACCTCTAAGGCTCCAGCTTCCCCCTAAGTACAATCTCTGAGGCTCAACTCCGGACGAGGTAAAACCCATCAACCTGACAGCATAACAACTGTTCCTGCTCAGACGGAAGTACTTTCGAAAATCAGCCAGTGCCAGCCGGTTGTAAGCCTGCAACTGGTTCCAGGCGAGAGTGAGTCCGAAAGTCAGATTAAACCTGGTCCCGTCTATAGGACCGGTCAGGTCCCACAGACTGGTATCCTTGATCAGAGAAAGGTAATTGGTGGAAAGAAGCACGTTCCTTTTCCTGCCCAGGACAGAATAGTCTCTATCCGACTGTCTTAAAAAGAAGCTTGCCTCCACGCGCTGAAACCTGGAAAAAGGATAATTGGCCAGGAAAAGTCCTCCGGATTGTCTTTCCTTGAAGAAACCGTAGAAATCGTCATAATACTCATCGTACAGATGATAGAATCCGAATCCGTAATTAAGCCTGCGGGTGCGGTTCAGATAAGTTACCCCGAAATTGAAGCTGGACAAAAACTCGGACTTGGTCTGGGCAGTATTGGTCAGAAGGAAATAATACTGGTGGTTACCCAGCATGTCGGTCAGAGCTACCTGCAAACCTCCGACTGTTCCGTAGACCGCATCATAAGCTATGGCGGACTGGGCAATGTCGAACGAATAATTGTTCCTGTATCTAGCCACCCCTTTGGAATACTCTCCGGAGATTTTGGCCGGAACCCATCTGGATGCAGTAGTATCCTTTTCCACCTTTGCCGGACCATTCAGCGAATCGGTCAGCGGCAGCTTGTAGATCTGGAAATTATAGTCCTGAAAACCGGAGAAATATATCTCCCCGTTTTTCCGGTCTATTGCCGGGTCAAAAGCTCCGGTTAAAAAATGGGTCAACTGTTTTACCCCGCTTGAATCCAGAGAATACAGGTCAAATCCCCCTGCTCGATCGGATGCGAAATAAAGCGTCTTGCCATCCGGGGAAAAAGCAGGATTTATATCGTGCGCTTTGGCAAAGGTAAGCTGGCTGATCTCGTTTTTTGAGAGGTCATAAGAAAAAAGGTTCTGAAAACCCTCCTCTCCCCACAATGTCCGGTCCGAGGAGAAGACTATGGTTTGACCATCTCTGGACCAGACCGGGTCCTTTTCATGATAGATATCCTCAGTCAGCCGGACAAGGGAGTCAGACAGAAGGTAATAGATATAAAGGTCAGTATATCCTCTTTTATCCACACCGGTCATAACTATCTTGTCGTTATCTTCTGACCAGGAGGGAGAGGATAAGCTTATCAGGGAGTCAAAACTTTTGCGCAGGGTGATCTTCATCTTTTTCAGGTCATAAACATACAACCAATCTTTTTCTTTGCTTTTGGAAACAAAGGCTATCCTGCTATCCTCTGAGCCTCCGATTCTGCTTTCTAAAAGGTGAAGCGATTCGAACTGGGGAGACCTTTCCGCCTTAACCAGGGTGAAGAGCTTCTCCTTTTCCCCCCGGGGGGACATCAGGGATAAATTGGAATATCCTAATTTATTCGATTTGAATACTATCCAGTCTTCGGTTTTATCTTTGAACCGGTATGGAACTAAAGCCGGTTTGACGTTGAATCCATCCAGAGTCAGTTTCCTGGCTGAACGGCTGGGCAGGTCGCCGGAGGAAATCTGAGGGTAATAATTCTTCTTCAGGTGGTAATACCATTCCTCCCCTAACTCCTTTAAGTTTTTCTTGAAGGTCAGCTCAACCACTTCTGAAAAACCTCCACCTTCCCAGTAGTTCTCGAACAGAAGGGAAAGCCGGTCGTCTCCGTATTCCTCAGCTAAAAAACCTAAAAAAGATTCCCCTTCCTTGTACATCAGATAAGAGCCGGATATTTCGCCGATGTCCTCGATCTTCACCAGGTTTCCGGAGATGACGAAATCCTTGATTATCATCTCCGCCTCGGAATCCATCCCTTCTGACCAGTGTTCGGCTAACCCTTCCTGGAACCATAAGGGAGGCTCGGTATAATTATACCTCCGGTGCAGTTTCATCACTGAGTAGATCTTCTCATAGGAGAAAACGTGCACCAGCTCGTGCCGGATGGTGTGCTTGAAAGAAGAGTAAGAGCCGTTAAACGGGATAACCATCCGTCCCTTGAAGAACTCGGTGAAACCCGCCACGTTCTCAGGCAGGAGGCTGGGAATAACGTTGGTCTGTTCAAAATAGTTGGGCGAGCTGTAGATGATCAAGGGTATCTTGCGGGAGATGTGAAAATTGAACTTGTCCTGCAGGTAAACATAGCTATCCTCAGCTATTTTTGCCGCTATCTCGGCGATCTCTTTTTCCTCCAGATAAAAGTAGACCTGGAAATGCTCGGTGGTCAAAACCTCCCACTCGAAGCTGGAGTATTGAACTTTATTCTGCCCGAAATAATATTGAGAAAATCCCTGGGAGGGGAAATAAATCAAGAAAATAGATATGAGCAGAAAAAAATATTTTCTCATTTAGGTCTTAAAAACTATTGATCTTTCAAAGTCTGGAAGCGTTGATTTCCTTATCTCTTAAGGACAGGATTTTTGCGATTCTCCCGCTGACGTCATCCCGGTGTAATATCCCTAAAAGCCCCTTTCTCCTTTTCCGCAGATGACTCTCCAAAGCTCTAAAAATTTTTTCATCTAGGTTATTCTCTAACAGATTCAAAGCAGTCAACTGTAACTCTTCTTTTTCCTTTTTGGGAATGTTCCCTGAAAAAAGGCTTTCCTCCACTATCAGTCTGAGCGCGAAATCCCGGCAATCTTCTTCTCCTATCTTCACCATAGCGGCAAACAGTTTCTTTCTGTCCAGATGCCCTTTGAAAAAAGCATCCTTCAAAGCAGGGATGAACTCTTTCTCACCGGATGCGCTGATCAGATTGAGTGCTTTTTTGTGAACCTCTTCCTCTTTATCCTTCAGCAGCTCTGCTAAAATCTGATTTACCTTCTCCCCTTTCTTTTTCTCCAGAGCCTTTAAAACTTCAAGCCTGACCCTGGGGTCAGGACTGTTTTTGAAATCCCATAAAAGGTCAACTGCTTTTTGGCTTTCGATATTCCCCAGGACAAACAGCATATTTCTTATCCTGTACCAGGATTCATCTGCCAGAATACCCTGGTCTTTTCTTTTTTTAAAGTCGTCCTCACTGGTAAAAAAGAGCGAAATGGTTTCGATTGAATCTTCTCCCATAGTGCTCAAGACCCTGAGCGCCCACAGGCGAACGTTTCTCTGCTCTACTGTGAAGATCTCCAGAAGCTTCTGGGCAACTTTTCTTTTTTCTAAGTTTTCTAATATCTCTTCTAACTCTTTCCCTCTCTGGGTATTGAAATCAGCTATTGCTGGCTTGAGCAGAAGATTCAGATTTTGCTCGGTGGAAATCTCTGTTACAAAATCCGTTTTCAATTTCCCCAGTTCGGGAAGTTCCTCTTTATCTTTATTGTTCTGTCTTATCTTAGATAAAAACCTGCTTAGTCCCTGTAAGTTTCCTTTTTTAGCTAAATTGGAAAAGAGCAAAGGCAAAAGCTCAAAATATCCCTGATAGAACCTAAAAGATGCCAGAGTATCTTCTGGCATTCCCAGTAATTTATCCTTTATATATACGAAATCCTCTTCTTTTTCTTCGGAGCTGGAAAGCTCGATCATCTTTTTCAAAACCGCAATTGAATCCTGCCTGAGCGAGTTATCTTTGGAATCCAGCTTCTCTATAAGGGTATCGATTATCTTCTTTTTCAGCTTTTCATCTGGCGAATGCAGGATACCTTTTATCTTTTCCTCTAAATTTTTCTTCTCTATCCTGTTTTTCTCCAGCTCTTCCAGGAACTGCAGGGCAGAGAAGACAATCTCCTCTTCTTTCTGATACAATTCATTGATCAACAGGTCAAAATATCTCTCATCGATTATCCCGTAACTGGAAAGCAACTCTTTAAGCTGGGGCAGGAGCTTTCTTTTATCTCTTTTCTCCAGGGCCTTTTTGACCATCTGAAGAGCTTCATCTGAGCTTTCTTTGTTTTGAGGCATATTCTGAAAACTCTGCTTTAGCTGGTAGGTCAGGAGGGCAAGAATCTCATCATCTGACAGGCTATAGATCTCCGCCTTGAGGTCTTCCAGAGTTTTCTTTAAATCTATACCTACCCCAATTCCCTCTCCCCCACCCTCACCCCATCCTCCTCCTCCGGAACCACTTGAGCCAGAACCCTTGCCTTCATCCTCCTGGCTAGAGGGAAGAGCAGTCTCTTTATATAACATTTGCAGTTTTTCTTTCTGTATGAGTTTTCCTAAAAGGATATCTTTCAAAAGCTCCGGGTGTTCCCTTATCACTCTGGAAAGCTCGCCTTTCAACTGCAGTTTATCCATGAGCTCAGCCTTGACCACCTTCTCATCGTCTGATACTACCTCATAATGAAGTTGGTTTAATCTGAGGTGAGTGATTTTATTTTTCTGAAGATAAGCCGATAAATCCTCCTCCTCTTTTTTCAGGAAAAATTCCAGGAAACTCCTCAGCTCTTCCTGGCTCAACCATTTTAAGAAACTTATGCTTTTGATCTTCTGTTTTTCAAGTGTGTTCCAGACCTTTTCGGAGATCAGATTAGCATCCAAAGTCTCCCCTTCTAAGACTAATTTGTTTTCGACTTTGCCTAAGACGATTTCGGTTTTAGTCTTGAAAAACTCCTGGAACAATTCGGAGGTCTCTTTTAAAACGAGTTTTACCGCAGGATGGTCTGCCGGATAAATGCTTAACCTCTTGATAGTCGAATTTAATTCCTTAAGCAGGGTCAAGTTTGAATGACCCCTGGTCATCTTAGTATCCATAGGTGCACCCGATATGAGCTCTATATCAATTAATCGACACTAAAGTATAACTCTTTATTGATAATAATAGTGCAACCAGAACCATTTTTCAAGACTTGTCTTACTTTGTAAGGTAAAGGGCCAAGGAGAGGGGTAATGGAAAACTATAATATGTGACCGTCGGGTCCCCTGACCCGACGGGAATTTAATTTAGCACTTCGTTGGTGTCCTCACCAACGAAGAAAATGTCGTACAGGTTGACGAACCTTGCGTCCCCTGGATGTTATCACCTAGCGGAAACACAGCCGGATGGTGACATTATCCCTGCGCGGATTAAACCGATGGCATCTAACATTGAAACCGGTAGACCCACATTGCCCTCAATGTGGGTCGATCATTTTACCTCTCCATGTAAGGAGATGTAAAGGGTGAGGTCTAATGTAGAGCCGTAGGTCAGGAGCCTTAGGCTCCTGACTCCACTGTTGATCTGCTACCTATATTAATTTCATCCACAAACAAGTTTGTGGATGCCACCCAATGGTATCATTCTTGCTCCCGCTGGATGTTATCATCCAGCGGAAACACAAAGGCGGATGATAACATCCGCCTGAGAGCAAAGAGGTCTGTAGGGGCGAACCTGCGTGTTCGCCCTTTATGTGTCCGTCGGGTCCCCCGACCCGACGGTACTTGATTTTTGGGACGTGTCAGGAGCCCTGCGCTCCTGACCCATCAGGTAAGGCTAAAGCTTTACACTCCAGTGTAAGTTAGCTACTCCCAGCCGCTGAACGGCGGATATTTATCCACCATACAGAGCCAGTAAGCCTGGACCCTGTTAATGTACCTCTGGTATCTGACGATATAGTCGAACGAATTTTTGGGGTAATTACCGGTAAAAATGATCACTAACCCGGCATAGATGATTACAAAGAATGCCACTATACCGTACAGCCCCATGTAAATCCCGTGGGGAATCCCGATGTAAAGCCACCCAAAAAAGAGACGCGCCAGAACCAGCCAGGGATTGGATTTCTCTGGATAGGGCACGTCATACTTGACCGGATACTCAGGCATCTTCACCCTCCTGCTTAAAGGTTTTTTTGTAAATCTCGGCTATTTGATTTTGTAGATAATCCCCCAGGCGTTTGAATTGTACCTGGATAAGGTATCGTCGACGGTCTTAGAGCTTAAGCCATCTATATAAGCATGCTTATAGACGTTAAGGTCCTGGGTACTAAAGCCCGTGGTCCAGCTTGCAGAAAAATCGTTTCCTGTCCCTTGGGTAAAAGGTATTTTTTTCCAGGCTCCACCTTCATAGATATGTAGATAATATCTGTCGGTGGCATACAGGGGCTCAATTGTGAATGTAACGCTGGTCGATTTTCTCAACTGTAGAACGTTCTTCAGCTCAAAAAGACCACTCAGGCTGAGATTGTTACTGGCGCCTGAAGTATCGAACTGAAGATTCCCGAATCCAACTGATGTTAAAGGGGAGTAAATCTGAACATTAGAAATTTTTATCAGCAGCCAGCCACGGTAAAGGTCGCCTGAATTCCCCCACTGCTCAAAATAAGCCTTGACCCTGGAAAAGGCTTTAAAGTTCTTGAGATATTCTTTTCCAGAGATGAAGGTATGAAAGACTCCTTGAATGCTATCCTCCCAGCTCACGTCTGCAGATTTTAGAAAGTTAATTGAATCAGGATTGTGAAAGACTATTCCTATCCAGTAATCCTTATTAGTTATCTCCCTGAAGAAGGGAGCAACTCTTAGGGTATCAAACACATCCGCCAGGAAGATATCCGGATTGTAGTTAATATAATCCTTTATCGCATCCACATCTGTGTAACTCGGAGTATCCGGCTTCTTGCAGGTCAAAGAAAAGGACAAAAGAAAAATAAACCCTGAAAGGAGCAAGAGCTTCAAACTGATTCTAAACATAAATCTCATCCGTCATCAAAGTCCATATAAATATACGCATTTGAACCCAAAAGCCAAAATAAAAAATTACAGAGATCTCATTAAATAGGGAGACAGGGAGAGATAGAAAACACGTAGAGACGCATTGAATGCGTCTCTATTTGTCATTACGGGAAGCCCTAAAGGATGCAGAAGGAAGCATTGACTGCGTTTAGTGACTCCACTTTTTTTCTTAAGAGTTTTTTGTAGGGGCGTATTGCAATACGCCCCTACAAGCGTCTAACAGCAGATTAATATAATTAGATCAATTTTGACCTTGAGACTGATAAATCCGCTTCCTATATCTGCTTAATCCACTTTATCAGCAGTGAATTATGTGATACTATTTCAGCAGAACCATCCTTTTGGAAGAGGTGAAGTCACCTGCTTTGAGTACATAGAAGTAAACTCCGCCAGCCACAACTCTTCCCTTCTCATCCCTGCTATCCCATTGAACCGAATAGTTCCCTGCTGGCTCTTTTTGGTTGATTAAGGTTCTGATTTTCTGTCCTAGAATATTGTAGATGGTCAAGTTTACCCATCCCTCTGTCTTTAGAGTGTAACCTATGGAGGTGGCTAAATTGAACGGATTAGGGTAATTCTGATGCAGGTCAAATCTGCCAGGTCTGGCTGAACCATGCACAGCATCATTATCTGAGACTCCGGTTGTTTTTTCAGGGACCTCCTGACTTATGTGATACCCATAATCTCCAGCATCGTCAGAAGAGTTGTCAGCCGCAACCCCGGATACATAAAAGTATACCTTCCCTCTGCCTGCTGCCGGCGCTGTCCAGCTCAAATTCCAGCTAACAGGTCCATTGGCTGTTCCAGCATAGGTACCGGCTGAAGTCTGCTTAATGTATGTGATGCCGCTTGAAAGACCGGAGATCGTGTTCGTCGCATCAGTGACGGTCAGGGTTCCGGCCTGAGCGTTGTTCGAATCCTTGACCGCCACTTCAAAACCCCATCTGCTCTGCCCGGGATCAGAAAGGGTTACCGTAATGGGATAAGTAGCCAGAGGGTCATAGTTTGCCGGAAAGCCCGATATGCTCAAGGTTCCATCTCCTGAGTTTTCAGCATAGGTGTTATGACAGCCTGAGCAAAGGTTTTCCCCTGGCGCTCCTGTTCTGCGGTTGGGCGGGTTATTAGAATAAGCCCAGACCAGCACCCAGGTGGTTAAAATCAGGAGAATTACTAATGCGAGTCTTTTCATTTTTTTCCTCCTTTCTTAAAGTTTAACTGCAAAATCGACCCGCCAGAATACTCGAAAGTGTTGCAGAAAAATTAAAAAATAACCTCATCTTTTCCCAAACTCGTTAACAACCTGTCTTTCATTTAGCAACTACAAGGATTTTTGACAGCCCCTATCAAATCAATCACTAAATATATCCAACTAATAAGATAGCTTACCTCCTGATTATGTCAAGTCTTTTTTATTATCGGAAAAGGGACCTCCTTTTCTTGATGACTTTTTCTGGTGCAACCTAAGATATATTCCTGTGAGAAAATCTGCAAGAATGTGGCTCTTGTGTAGAAACGCATTGAATGCGTCTCCCTCGCCAAAATCTGGATAAGCTCCATCTGATTTATGTAACACACATCCTGGTTAAATTCTTGACTTTTACTTATCCTCAGACTATATTTGAAAAAAATTAAACTGGGCATATGTTAAAAGATAAGACAATCGAAGCGATAAAGAGGATACTGGGCAACCAGGCGGTCAGAGCAGAAGGAAGTAAAACCTATGCCCAGCCCGAGCAGGCAGGTTCAATACCTGAACTGGTCAAGCTGGCTTCACAGGAAAAATTCAAAATCCTGCCACTTGGAAATGAGTCCAGGACCGACCTTTCCAAATTTTCAGAGAGCGAGACCCTCTTTCTGAAAATGAGCCGGTTTTCCCGGATAAAAAAGATCGTTCCGCAGGACCTTTATGTGGTAGTTGAGCCTGGTCTGGATCTGAAGGAGCTGAATTCTCATCTTTCGCCGCATAATCTTTTTTACCCCTTATCTCTGGACAACTCCACTGAATCTGTAGGGGGTTCCGTAGCTGTGGGACTTTCAGGAAACGTTTCTGGCAAAGAAGTTCACACCAAAGAGCTGGTCCTGGCTTTAGAGATAGTGAACTCCTCAGGAGAGATTTTAAAGACCGGAGTTGAGGTTTTCAAGAGCGTTACCGGATACGATACCACCAGACTCCTGGTCGGTTCCTGGGGGACTCTGGGGATAATTACTTCTGTCTCTTTAAGAGTATTTCCACTGAACCGAAAAAAAGAGTTTGAGGATTTGAAATTCTTAAGCCCCTCCTTCCCTGAAAGAAAGGAAGGAAACAATTCCAAAGTTAATCTCAATCGTAGAATAAAAAAACTGTTAGATCCAGATGGAGTTTTTGTTGATTTATTTTAAGTGAGGAAAATATGGACCAGAAAGCTTTTGAAGAAATCATCCTCTTCGCCATAAGAAAAGAGGTTGAAGCTGCTACCCTTTATGGAACTTACGCTAACTTAGCCAGCAGTGAAGGGGCAAGGCAGATGTTCAAAGATCTGCAGGTTGAAGAGCAGAAGCACAAAAAAAATTTAGAAAATCTGAAAAAAGAGGATGTCACCCGTTACCGCTTGAAAAAGGTGCCGGACCTGAAAATAGGTGACTATATTCAGGATGAAGACTACTGTCCGGAGATGAGTTATCAGGAGGCTCTGCTCCTGGCGATCAAACGGGAGGAGAATTCTGTCAGATTATACCAGGATTTATCCAGAGGAGCAGAAGAGCCGGAGCTGAAGAAGATATTTCTGGTTCTATCCCAGGAGGAATCAAAACATAAACTTAAACTGGAGACCGAATACGACCAGAGAGTTTTGACGGAAAATTAAATTTATGCCTGAGAAAAAAGATATAATCTTAGATATTTTGATAGGTGCCATTCAAAGGGAGATAAGCGCCTATGATTTTTATTATAAATCCAGCGAAAGCTCCCCTTTCCCGGAGACCAAATCTCTTCTTCTGCAATTGGCACGGGAGGAGAAAAAACATCGGGATATCCTGACTCAGGAATATAGGACCGTCAAGCGGATGCTCCACAAAGGGGAATCCGGAAGGGTCTATCTGAAAAAAGAAGAGGTCTCCTATTTTATCCCGGATGTGATTCCTTTCAGAAAAGTAAGAACTATCCCTGAAATTGAAATCGCCAGCGTCTCTTTGCCCACAGAATTTTTGGGCGGAGATTATTTTGAAACCCTGATTACCCCTGATCCGGATAAAAACATCGATCACCTGTCCTTTTTGCTTTATGACATAATGGGGCATGGACTGGAACAGACCACTCTTAAAGCAAAAATCAGGGATAAATTTGAGAGCCTGAGAGATGTCTGGTCTAAAGACCAGTCTATCCTCTCCCCTGCTGCCATGCTTACCCGTCTGGGAAAAGAGATCTGGAAGGACTGTCAGGACGTCGAAAGTTTCGTGGAGCTTTTTTACGCAATTTATAACTCTGAGGAGAAAAAGATAACTTATTCCTCAGCCGGCCATCCACCTCCCATCCTCATCACCAGCCAGGGAAAAGAGGTAAAGGTCCTGCTCGATACCGATCTGGTAATGGGATTGGTCCAGTCTAAGGAATATCGGGACAGCTATATGTCAGTTGAACCAGATGACATTTTGATTTTGTATACTGACGGAGTAGTGGAGCCTTTTAATCCTCAAGAAGAATTCTATGAGGAAAAAAGACTTATAAGGACCGTTCAGGATAATTTCCAGCTTAAACCTGACCAGATCATCCAGGATGTTTTGAAATCGATAAAGGAATTTACCAGAGATAGACCCCTGACCGATGAGCTAACTCTGGTTATCGCCAGAATGAAATAGTACCAAGGAAAGGCAGGACCGATGAAAAAGAAAGAGAAAAAGAATTTTCAAGAGGTATCTGAAAAGCTCCCTGTGGATGTCAATGCATTAGATGCCCTGGGAATCGGTATCTACAATGAACAGTCAGCCTTTGACTTCTATAAGAATTTGAGTGAGACCATTCAGAATCCGAGTGGACAGGAAAGATTCAGATTTTTATCCCTGGATGAGAAAAGACACCGGGCTCTTTTGGAGGAGAGATACCTTAAGGAATCAGGTGGTCAGAAGTTCAGCTTTGACCCTCAGAAGATCAAAAAAATCAAAATAACAATTAATGACCAGGCGTCAGCCAAAGAGGCTCTGCATCTTGCCTTAGAGGCGGAAAGAGAAGCCTATAATTCATATATGCGAGCTGCATCCCAGGCCAGTGACCAGCAGGGGAAAAAGATGTACGAATCCCTGGCTTCTGAGGAGGATAAGCATTATCAGATATTGATGTCCGAGCTGCAGATGATCGAAGACGGGTTTTACTGGTTCAGCCTGGACACCTCAGGCTTTATGGAGGATTAATTCCCGTAGTTGCTTGATTTATCAAGCTCGACGATACAGTAGTTGCTCGATTCATTGAGCAGTAGCGGAAGGCTTCAGCCTTCCATCTTAAATCGTAGTTGCCTGATTTATCAGGCAAAAGTTAGAAATAAGCCCAATAAATTGGGCAACTACAAATATAGAAAAGGTAGGTCGGGTTGCGCAAGCTACCCGATGAACTACAAAAAATAGAGGAAAATATGGACAAATGGCAATGCATAATCTGCGGTTATATTTATGACCCTGCTCTGGGTGATCCGGATAACGGCATCAGCCCCGGCACATCATTTGAGCAATTGCCGGAAGAATGGCTCTGCCCGGAATGCGGGGCAGAAAAAGACCAGTTCGAGAAACTGACCGGATAGGTCTGGTCAGGCTTTTTGCTTGAAACCAATCCCTGTGGTTCCATAGAAAATCATTATTCACGGCTCTACCAAACATAAAACTTAACAGGAGGATCAATTAATGAGTGCTAAAGCAACCGGGGTTCTGAATAAGAGGTTGAGTGGTGATGGGTACGAAAAGCTTTTGAAGATAAATAATCCCGAGCTTTTCGAATTCATCCAGAAGTATGTCGAATTATGTAATCCGGATAAGGTTTTTGTATGCGCGGATACTCCAGCCGATATCAACTACATCCGCGAAACATCCCTAAAAAATGGCGAAGAAAGCAAGCTCGCAATGAAAGGTCACACGATTCATTTTGACAACTACTATGACCAGGGAAGAGATAAGAAGAATACCGGGATTTTAGTTCCAAAAGAAGTGAACCTGGGAGAGGCGATTGAAACCCGTGACCGCGATGCCGGTCTAAAAGATATCAATGAAGTTCTCAAAGGGATTATGACTGGAAAGGAGCTTTACGTCCTTTTCTTCTGCCTGGGACCGACCAACTCCGAATTCTCTCTTCCAGCAGTTCAGTTGACCGATTCCGCTTATGTAGCTCACAGTGAATCCCTGCTTTACAGACCAGGTTATGCTGAATTTGTCAGGCAGGGTGCCAAAGCCCGCTTCTTCAAATTCGTTCACTCCCAGGGTGAATTAGATGAAAGGAAAACTTGCAAGAATCTTGATAAGCGTAGAATATTCATCGACTTAGCGGAGGATATTGTCTACAGCACTAATACTCAATATGGTGGCAATACCATCGGTTTAAAGAAGCTGGCAATGAGACTGGCAATTAATAAAGGCTCAAACGAAGGCTGGATGACTGAGCACATGTTAGTTATGGGCGTTCATGGTCCAAAAAACCGGGTAACTTATTTCCTGGGTGCCTTCCCATCACTTTGTGGCAAGACTTCTACTGCTATGCTGGAGGGAGAAACCATAGTGGGAGACGACATCGCTTATCTCAGGAAAAAAGATGGCGAAGTCCGGGCAGTGAATGTTGAAAAAGGAATGTTCGGCATCATTATGGGGGTAAATTCCAAAGACGACCCCAGCCAGTGGAAAGCTCTCACCAATCCGGGTGAAGTAATCTTCTCCAATGTCCTGGTCACTCCGGATAAAAGTGTGCACTGGATCGGCAAAGATGGTGAAGTCCCGCCAAAAGGTCATAACCATTCAGGCGAATGGTGGACCGGCAAAAAGGATGCAGAAGGAAAGGAAATAAAATGTTCTCACCCTAATGCCCGGTTCACTCTGTCCCTGGATACCCTGGACAATCTCGACCCCAAGCTCAACGACCCGAAAGGTGTGGCTGTAGGCGGGATCGTATACGGAGGAAGAGACTCTGACACCTGCGTGCCGGTCGAAGAGTCGTTTGACTGGCAGCATGGCATTATCACCAGAGGTGCTTCTTTAGAATCAGAAACCACTGCTGCAACTTTAGGAAAAGAAGGAATCAGGGCATTCAATCCTATGTCCAACCTGGACTTCCTGTCCATACCAGTGGGCAGATATATCCAGTCAAATCTCGACTTTGCCAAAGGCTTGAAAAAAGCACCCCTTATTTTTTCAGTCAACTATTTTTTGAAGGATAAGGACGGAAACTTCCTGAACGAAAAAACCGACAAAAGAGTCTGGTATAAATGGATGGAACTGAGATCGCATAACGAAGTATCAGCCATAAAGACTCCGACTGGACTTGTGCCGAAATATGAGGACCTCAAACGGCTGTTTAAGGAAGTGCTCAAAAAAGACTATTCCAGAGAAGCCTATGACAAGCAATTCAC
>JALHSU010000151.1 GCA_022865345.1 Candidatus Zixiibacteriota bacterium | reverse complement strand
TTGCAGGTATTGTGGGGAGCATTATAGCCATAAGAAAAGGGCGCAGCCCGATATGGTGGTTCTTCTTATGTGCAATTGTTCCGTTACTTATTGCTGTTATTATTGTACTTTCACCTCTGGTATCTAAAGGACATACCAAAACATGTCCCTACTGTGCAGAGATCATTAAAGAAGATGCAATAGTTTGCAAGCATTGTGGCAGGGACCTGCCCATAGAGATGATTAGGATAGAGAGGGATTTAGATCTTGAATCGTGAATTTCAAAAAGATTGCCTGCAACGGGCGGCTAACACGCCACAAAAGATTTTCATCCAAATCCCGACAAGTCGGGACTTCTTTTGTGGCGGAATCGTTATACGCCATCGTTTAGATTTTGTCGGGCAGTCTCCAACAGCCCGACCTACTGGTTTCAAAAATCAAAATTTTTGTTGCAAATTATTTTGGATTTGTTATAATATTCAATGTAAAAGTTCGAATTTGAATCCACGGGGAGAATATATTCAGCATAGCTGTCTATTCCCTAAAATGGCAGGTATATACGCAATAATTGCGGATAAGAACGAGTTATATGTAATTTGCATCAATACTATTAATCAATTCATCAAATTAATGATCTAACAATGACATACGAGGTCTATGTGAAAAGAACTCTAAAAAAATGGCTGCCATTGACAACATTCCTAGTTATTATTTTAGGCAACTACGCCTTCACCCAAAGTTTGCCAATAGGAAGGATCTTACTCACTCCTGAGGATACTACATCAATTGGTACAGCATTCGTTGCTGGTAACTCAAAATCGATCTACACTTGCTCGCATGTCGCACTGAAGGATACTTTATGGTTCCAATATATTGGATCAGCTTATAACTTCAGAATCGCTCTCAAGTATAACCTACCTCGTTATGATATATCTTTCTTCCAACGTACAGGAGGAAGTCAGCCCAATGCGCTAGAGTTCGGAGATTTTCAAAGAATATATCCAGGTGACACTATTCAGTACATCGGCTACGATTCAAGGGTAAGAGAGTATGTGCTTTGGAAGGCACCCGTTTCGGCAAAGGGTTCAGCCATCATTGAAGGCGGTTCGAGGGTAGAATTCATTGAATTTCAAGGTGAAGCTATTCCAGGTTATTCTGGCGGGCCGGTTCTCGATGCGTCGGGTAAAGTCGTGGCAATTCTCAGAGAAGCTTGGAGCAAGACACCCATAAAAGGTGGTCCACCTATTAGGACTAATCGAGCATTCTCAACAGAACTTCTTCGTGTTTTGGATTCTGAAGTTAAATTAAGCCATTGATTTGGTCTTAGTATTTAGTGCATACAGGTCAGGTAGGTCGGGTTGCGACAGCCACCCGATAATAAAGATTTTTAGATTTTGTCGGGCAGTCTCCTACAGCCCGACCTACGAAATCCCGAACTTTACCTTCATCAATTCTTTTATCTTCACCAAATCCCCAACCAAAATCCTATCCTCTTTAATTTCCTTAACCCTTTGTTTGATTCTCGAAAATATTTTGTTTGTCCCTATTCCCGGTTTTAGAGGTGCCCTAAAACATACCCCCTGATAGGCGCACAAAAACTCGATTGCCAGAACCTCTTCAGTATTATTAGCAATCTCCCTTGCCTTTCTGGAAGCAATTGTGCCCATACTGACGTGATCTTCCTGATTAAGAGAAGTCGGAATCGAATCAACTGAGGCTGGATGAGCTAATATCTTGTTCTCTGAGACTAAAGCCGCGGCTGTGGTCTGAGCCATCATCAAGCCTGAGTTTATTCCTGGCTCAGGGGTAAGAAAGGCTGGCAGGTCAGTAATGTTAGGGTCCATCATTACGGCTGTCCTTCTCTCGGAGATACTCCCTAACTCGGATACAGCTATACCTAAAAAATCTAAAGCCAAAGCCACTGGCTCACCGTGAAAGTTTCCGCCGGAGATGACTTTTTTCTTATCCGGAAAAATC
>JALHSU010000150.1 GCA_022865345.1 Candidatus Zixiibacteriota bacterium | reverse complement strand
GGGAGTCCGCTTTTGGCGAGACGACCGAAGAATCTGAGATTCTTCGCCTTTGGTGCTCAGAATGACGATTTGTCCAGTCTACGTAGGGGCGTCCAATTGGACGCCCTGTTACAACTATATTCAGGAATTATATTTAGCAATAATTTAAAGACTAAGTCAAGAGAAATTTAGATAGTGCCCAATTTTAAAAACCTTTCCTTTTTCTGTTTTTTCCTGTTGCTAAGTTCAAAACTACATATATTTTAGATATATACAGAAAAGCAATTTGTCTTAGTAATTAAGATAAAGGAGCTAATTAACATGGATTGGAAAAAAGCAGTTGAAAAAGAAGGGCGTAATATTGACATACCTGGAGAATGGTTACCTTTATATTATTATGAGACTTTGACAATCTTATTTCGTGTGGAAAATGCTCTTCGTGTCTTTGTATATGCTGTGTTAAAAAATGAATTTCACGAAAAATGGCTAGATCTAAACATTACAAGTGATGATTCAGAAGAAAGCACGATTAAATCTATTGCAAAAAAAAGGATGGCACAGGCCAGCACCTATGGATATCTTGGTTATGCCATTAACTGTCCCATGCTACATCTAACAAGTGGTGAACTTATACGCTTGATAACCTCTGAATCATATTGGAAATATTTCAGGAAATATTTCCTAGGTAGCAAAGAGATTATTAAAAATAAATTAGATGAAATAGGTGCTATTCGAAATTCTCTTGCTCACTTCAGGCCAATCAAGGAGGACGATGTTGATGTCATAAAGCAAAACGCTAAACATGTCTTGGCGGAGGTAGAAAAATGTCTATTTGAAATGATGACTTGTAACAAAATTATCCCTACTAATATGGATGAAAATTGGTACAAAGAGTTAAGGACTCTTGGGACTGAAAACTGCACTCTATCTTTTAATCAAAGTAATGACGAGAATTGGATAAGAATAACTTTGGCTTACGATTGTCCATTATTGAAACAACAGATGTCAAATACCGAAGCACTCATTCGTTATAGAATTTTAAATATTAAGACATCAGCAATTGTAGAGCAATATCCAGTTTTATGTAATCTCCTAACTTACATTTCTGAAGAGGTGCCCTATACTCGTATGGATGAAAAAAGGAATGTGAAATTTAGTAAGAGAATATCAATGGTTTTTAACCACGAGGTGTTGTCAAAAGAGTACGCACAGATTAAAAAGGCTCTAGAGGAGCTTCTATTACTCATCTCAAAAGAGCAGGAGATGATAACGCAAGATAATCTAGCTAGTGGTAGAATAGTTGATGCTGTAGTGATATTAAATAAATTGCGAGGTTCTGGTAAGGATGCATTCTGGTCTATGGACATAGGTAGTCTTTCAACTCCTGTCAAAGAAAATGATTCACCCGAGTACTGGGGCAGTTTAGGTTATGTACCTAGTCATTTCATCTCTGATACTGATATGTATCCCTGGATGCCTGTGAAAATAGGTAGTTACGATCTTCCATTTTAACCAACTTTGTAAACCTTCTTATTGAAAAAACTAATCTTTTGAAAGGCCTCTCCTTTTACTGGTGGAGTCAGGAGTTACCTCCTGACTCCCTTTCTAAGGTAAAGCTAAAGCTTTACACTCCAATCTTCCGCGAAAACCCTCACTTAAAAATCTTGACAAATTCAATCTTCTACTGTATATAAGTTAAACCAGTAAATAATAGTTCCGATAAACTAAAGGTAACTATGGGTATTAAGAAATAGTAAAGGTTCCTGATTTTTATTTTAAGCAAACTAAGGAGAGAAAATGGTTATGGAGGAAAAAATTAGGACTTTTATCCAGAATAACTTCCTCTTGGGGGACAAGAACCGGGCTATTAAAGAAGACGAGTCGTTTCTGCAGAACGGGATAATCGATTCCACCGGGGTTTTAGAGCTGGTCAATTTCATCGAGGAGACCTACAAGATCAAGGTGGAGGATGAGGAGCTTGTCCCGGAGAATCTGGATTCCATCCAGAATTTGATAGCCTATATCCAGAGAAAACAGGAATAATAAACTTAATCCTGAAAAGAAGATTTCATTATGCTTTTAAATCATTTCCTTGAAAAAAGTGCTGAAAAATTTCCAGATAAGATCGCCTTAGTCTGCCAGGGCGAAAGATTAACCTATCAGCAGATCGATAGCTCTGCCAATAGATTAGCCAAGGGTCTGAAAGACTTTGGAGTGGAAAGGGGCGACCGGGTTGCGATTTTCTTAGAGAACTCAGTTGAGGCGGTTTTATCCATCTTCGGAATCTTAAAAGCAGATGCAGTTTTCGTGGTTATCAACCCAACCACCAAGAAAGACAAGCTCACCTATATCTTAAACAATTGCCGGGTCAAAGCTTTAATCACTGGTTCTGATAAACTGGATCTCATCCAGGAGGTTTTACAGAAAGCACCCTCAGTCAAATCTGTTATCCTCGCAGGTAAGCAGGAATCTGAAGTGAAAATGTTCGTACCTGACAAAAAGGTCTCTTACTTTGACAAGGTTTTACGCTCCTATCCTGACAATTCTCTGGAGAACAAAAATATCGATCTCGACCTGGCAAGCATAATCTATACATCCGGCACAACCGGAAACCCCAAAGGGGTGATGCTATCTCACTTGAATATGGTATCTGCGGCAAACTCCATCACTCAATATCTGGAGAATACCAGCGATGATGTCATCCTCAACGTCTTACCTTTGTCTTTCGACTATGGACTTTATCAGGTCCTGATGGGATTTAAAATCGGTGGAAGAGTCATCTTAGAGAAGAGCTTTTTATATCCTTATGTGATAATCGATCTGATGCTAAAGGAAAAAGTTACCGGATTTCCAGGAGTCCCAACCATTTTCGCCATCCTGCTTCAATTAGAAGACTTGAAAAAACAGAATTTCGATTCCTTAAGATATATCTCCAACACCGCTGCAGCTTTACCTGTTGCCTTCATAAAGAAAATCAGGGAGACTTTCCCAAAAGCAAAATTGTATTCAATGTACGGTTTGACCGAATGCAAGAGAGTATCCTATCTTCCTCCAGAAGAGCTTGACAGAAGACCTAACTCAATCGGAAAGGGAATGCCAAATGAGGAGGTCTATATAGTGAATGAGAGTGGACAAAAGGTGGAAACGGGAGAGGTCGGGGAGCTTGTGGTGCGTGGCTCAAACGTTATGCTTGGTTACTGGGAACTCCCAGAAGAAACCGCAAAGGTTCTGAAACCGGGTCCCCTGCCCTGGGAAAGGGTTTTATATACAGGTGACTTATTCAGGATGGACGAAGAAGGGTTTTTGTATTTCATAGGAAGAAAAGATGACATAATCAAATGCCGGGGAGAAAAGGTAAGCCCAAAGGAAATCGAGAATGTTTTATATAATCTTGAAGGTGTATTAGAGGCAGCAGTTGTTGGAGTGCCGGATGATATTTTGGGTCAGGCGATCAAAGCCTTTGTGGTTTTGAAAGAAGGAGTAATCCTTTCGGAAAAAGATATCCTGAGACACTGTCAAAAGAGCTTAGAAGATTTTATGGTGCCAAAATCTGTGGAATTAGTCGAGATCCTGCCCAAGACAGAATCTGGGAAAATAAGAAAAGTCGGTTTGAAGTAAGGAGAGGAAAATGGAGTTTCACAAAAAAATTCTGGATATAAATCCTGAGATAGAGTGCGAAAGGATTTGCGAATTCATTAAAGAACAGATTTTTACGCATTTCAGAAGAGAGGGCGCAGTGGTGGGGATAAGCGGAGGCATAGACTCAGCTCTAACTGCTGCTTTATCGGTCAGGGCTTTGGGCAAGGATAAGGTTTTAGGGGTCTTTCTGCCAGAGAAAGAATCGAATCCGATAAGCTTAACCTATGGGGAACTCTTAGCTAAGAAACTGGGCATAAGAACCGAAAAAGTCGACCTGACTCAAGCCCTGGAAAGTCTGGGATGTTATAAAAAGAGGGACGAGGTAATTGAAAAGATTTTCCCCGCTTATGACCGTTCCTATAAAATAAAAATCGGGCTTCCCCAGGACTTATTAGAAAGGGACCGGATTAATTATTTCAGCTTGAAGGTAATAAGCCACCAAGGAGAGGAGAAAAGTTTCCGCCTTTCCAAAGAGGGACTTTTAGGAATCGTGGCTGCCACGGATATAAAACAGAGAAGCCGGATGATCCAGCTTTACTATTATGCGGAAAAACATAACTATTTGGTCATTGGCACAACCAATCTGAGCGAATATGCTCAGGGTTTTTACGTGAAATTCGGAGATGGAGGAGTTGATCTGGAGCCGATCGCTCATCTTTATAAAACTCAGGTATACCAATTAGCGAAATTTCTGGAGATTCCGGAGGAGATAATCAAGCGAGTCCCTAGCCCGGATACTTTTTCAGCAGTGGTATCAGACCAGGAATTTTTCTTCTGTATGCCTTATGACCTTTTAGACTTGCTTTTGTATGCTCAGGAAAACAAGGTCCCTCTTTCAAAGGTGAGCCAGGTATTGAACCTTTCAGAGGAGCAGATAACAAGAGTCTATCGGGATTTTGACCAGAAAAGGAAAGCCTCAGTTCATTTGAACCAGAATGCCCCGAATCTGCTCTGAGGAATTGTAGTTGCTCGATTTATCGAGCCTGTAGTTGCCTGATTTATCAGGCATAAAAAAAGCCCAATGAATTGGGCAACTACAATATTCGGATGTAGTCGCTCGATTTATCGAGCACGTAGTTGCCTGATTGCTCTGTGACCGTCGGGTCCCCCGACCCGACGGGGTTAAAACCAGCCAAGTCAGGGGACTTGGCTGGCACAGAATGTCGGATTGTCGGCAGAATGAGATGATGACCGGAGAGTGAAATCCTATGAAAATCTGTACCAATTGCGTGCTACCAGAGACCTTTCCTGGCATCAGTTTTGACTCCAGAGGGGTCTGTAACTTCTGCCAGGAGTTCAAGGGAAAAGAATATCTGGAAAAAGAGAAGGTGAAATACCTGCAGAAGTTCCAGGAGCTTCTGGACAAATTTAAAAACTCCTCTTCCTACGACGCTTTAATGGCTTACTCCGGCGGAAAAGACAGCACCTATACTCTGAGCATTTTGAAAGAAAAATACGACCTTAAAATCTTAGCTCTGACCTTTGATAATGGCTTTTTATCAGAACAGGCTTTTAAGAATATCCGGCAGGTGGTGGAGAATTTGGGAGTTGACCATATTTTTTTCAAGCCGGATTTCAGCCTTTTGAAAAAGATTTTTTTGACCGGGACAAAAGATGACATCTTCTCCCGCAAAACTTTAGACCGGGCAAGCACCATCTGCACCTCCTGTATGGGGATTGTCAAGTTCACCACTTTGCGACTGGCTCTGGAAAAGAAGATTCCCTTTATCACTTATGGCTGGTCACCAGGACAGGCACCGATTTCCGCCTCCATTTTCAAGAACAACCCCTCCATGCTGAAAGGGATGCAGAATGCCATCAAAGAGCCTCTTTTCAGGATCGCGGGCGAAAAGATTAATCCTTATTTTTTAGAGGAGAATCATTTCGAGCAAAAAGAGAATTTTCCTTATAATATCAGCCCTTTAGCTTTTCTGGAATACGATGAGAAGAAAATATTCACAAAGATCGAAAGGCTCGGTTGGAATATGCCAGTTGATACCGACTCGAACTCGACTAACTGCCTTTTGAACTCCTTTGCCAATTTAGTACATAAACAGAGATTTGGATTTCACCCTTATGCCTTCGAGTTAGCCAAGCTGGTCAGGGAAGGTTATCTCGAAAGAGATGAGGCTTTGAAAAGGTTAGAACAGGCAGAAGACCAGAACACAGTGGAGCTGGTTAAGAAAAAACTTAACCTGAATTGATATGTTATATTTAGTCACTGGTGGAGCTGGTTTTATCGGCTCCCATATAGTCGAGAAATTAGTCCAGGCTGGAGAAAAAGTCAGGGTATTGGACAATTTCTCCTCTGGCAGAAGGGAAAATCTGAAAGATCTCCTGGATAAGATCGAACTGGTAGAAGGAGACATCAGAGATTTCTGGACAGTCATCAAAACAGTAGAAGGGGTTGACTTCATCCTGCATCAGGCAGCCTTAACCTCGGTTCAAAGGTCTATAAAAAACCCTCTGACTACCAATGAGGTCAACATCAACGGGACCTTAAACCTTTTGGAAGCTGCCAAAATCCACCAGGTAAAAAGATTTATTTATGCCTCTTCCTCTTCAGTTTATGGAGATACCCCCACTTTGCCTAAAGTGGAAACGATGTGCCCGAACCCGATCTCTCCCTATGCCATCAGCAAATTGGCTGGAGAGGAATACTGTCAGGTATTCTACAAGGTTTATGGACTGGAAACTGTTTCTTTAAGGTATTTTAACGTGTTTGGTCCAAGGCAGAACCCGAACTCAGAATATGCCGGGGTAATTCCCAGGTTTATAATGGCTCTTTTGAAAGTAAATAAGCCCAGTATCTTCGGGGATGGTGAACAATCCAGGGATTTTACCTATGTGGAAAATGTAGTGGATGCCAATCTGAGCGCCTGTAAAGTATCTTCTGTTGCCGGGGAAAGCATCAATATCGCCTGCAACCAGAGATACACTTTAAACCAGCTCTGGAACAACCTGGTGCGCTTGAGCGGGAAGAAAGTGGAGCCGGTCTATTCCGATCCTAAGCCGGGAGATGTCAAGCACTCGTTGGGTGATATCAACAAAGCCAAAAAACTTTTGGACTACCAGGTAAAAACCGGATTTGAAGAAGGCTTGAAGATAACCCTGGACTGGTATGCTGGATTGAACTCCTGATAATTTCGGGGCTCAAATAGAATCTCGCTAAAGTTACGTTTAAAAGATAAGGGGATTAAAATTCTTTGGATTTTAACCCTTTCCGTTTATATTGTAAATAATCGAATATTCGGAGGAAAATATGCGCAGAAGAGATTTTCTCAAAAATATCGGATTAGGCATGGGAGGAGGGATAATCTTTTTACCTGAAGCCCTGAAAGGAGAGGCAAAAAGTTTGATCAGGAATATACCTGCAACCCGGGTAGTCCAGATTCATAACCCGAACGCCACCAACTGGGATTTTGCCAGTGGCTATTATGGAGATTATGTTAACCAGAGCTTAGTGGACACGATGGTGGATAGAGGTGTATGCGAGCTAACTGGACTTTCGGATGCAGTTTCTGCCTGGCAGAGGATCATGAGCTCTTACAGCTCCGGGGATAAAATCGCAATCCGGGTTAATTTCAATTGCACCGAAAGCTACGATCCTTCTGGCAATTTAATAGATGCAGTAATAGAGCCGATCAATTCTATAATCTCCGGGCTGACCAGGATTGGAATTCCGGGCTCAGACATCTGGGTATATGATGCCTCCAGGACTTTGCCTGTCAGATTTACCTCCGGCTGTCCTTATTCTGGAGTCCGATTTTATGATTACCAAGGACAAAACGGAAACTTGAAAGCTGGTTTCGACAGCACCGACCCATCCAGGATCGTAACTTTTTCCAATTCAAATATCCCTTCTCACCAGATCACGGATGTGCTGGTCAATGCTCAGCATTTGATCAGCGTTCCCTTATTAAAAGCCCATTCCACCGGAGTCTCCGGAGGCTTCAAGCTTCATCTGGGAACAATCAACGGGCCGGGCTATGGGGATATTCATCCTTACCTTTACGATTTAGAAAAAAATCCATTAGTTGATATCTTTATGAATACCCATATAAAAGACAAGATAAGGCTGACGGTTGGAGACGGTCTTTTTGGCGCAAAATCGTATAACGCCACCCCGGAAAGCTGGTCTACCTTCGGGAACAAATCACCCAACACTCTATTTTTCTCCTTAGACCCTGTTGCCTTGGACACGGTTATGCAGGATCTTCTCCATACTCAGTGGCCCACTGGCTCTATGCCTCCGGATGACCATGACCACCTGCACTGTGCCTTCAGGCAGGGCTTGGGAATCCATGAGCATAAGGATAAAAACGGAAAATATTCCCAGATAGACTATCTAAAAGTAGAGCTTTAGATGGAAGAGCACTTCTATTTCAAAAACAGCTCCAGGAAAGAGCTTTTCGGAATAATGCATTATCCTGAAAAGCCAGGTTCTAAAGGAGTTCTGATCTGCCATCCCCTGTTTGAGGAAAAACTTCACGTCCACCGTGTGCTGGTGGATTTTTCCCGCCTTTTATCTTCCTCCGGGTTTAGCGTGATGCGTTTCGATTATTACGGAGATGGTGACAGTCAGGGTGAGTTTGAAGAAGCTACTCTACAAACCCGTTTAAATGACATCTCCTCGGCTCTGGATTTCTTCAGGGGAAAAACCTCAGTTGATAGATTAGCCCTCTTAGGGGTCAGGTTCGGAGCCACTTTAGCCTCTCTCTCCGCAGAGAATAAGGGACTTTCGGATGCTTTAATCCTCTGGGCTCCAATCTTAAAAGGGAATGACTATCTGCTTCAGCTCTTGAGGATGAACTTGACTCATCAGGTGGTTGTTTATAAAAGGGTGCTTTACACCCGTGAGGATCTGATTAAAGGGTTAAAGGAAGGGAGAAAGATTAACGTCGAAGGACATGAGATCACCAGAGAACTTTATGAACAGGTCTCAAAGGTAGATCTTTTGGCTGAAGACAAAAAATTCAAAGGAAAGGCGCTGCTGTTCCAGTTTTCCCAGAATTCAACTGACTTTGAGCCGGAGTTAGAGAGATTGAGGAGCCTGTATTCGAGGAATGGCACCTCTGAGCTTTTAAAAAGCAATGATCCGCCTTTCTGGGGAGATATGAAATATTATCCACCCTTGACTGATGACCTTTTCGGAAAGACCTTAACCTGGATAAAGGCTAATTTATAGTCGGCAATGGAAAAGATAGCTAATTTCAAATTCGAAAATCAGGAGTTAGCGGGGATTGTTAATCTGCCTGAGATTAGCTTTCCTGGAAGGGATAAGGTGGGGATCATTCTCTCTGTGTCTGCTCTTAAATACCGGGTCTGTTCTTATCGCCTGAATGTGAAGATCGCTCGAAGACTGTCTCAAGAAGGTTTTTTTGCTTTGAGATTTGACCCTTTGGGAATAGGAGACAGCCAGGGCAATCTTCCTTCTGCTTTAGGCTTGAACCACTTCTTAGAGATCCAGGCCGGCAGATATGTGAAAGAGACTAAAGCCGCTATTGATTTCTTCAAAAAAGAATATAAGCTGGACCAGATCATCCTGTTGGGTCTGTGTGGAGGAGCGATAACCATGCTCATTACCGGGGCTAAAGACCAGAGGGTGAATAAGCTGATACTCCTGGGAGTTCCGGTTCTGCTGGAGAATATCCCTGAAGTTAAACCTGAATTCAAAGATACGATAACCACTCCGGAATATGCCGGGCAGGTCCTTTCCACCTATAAAAGTAAGCTTTTAAGCCCCCAGGCCTGGCTCCGGCTTTTGACTTTTAAAAGCGAATATCGGACCCTGGCTAAATCCGTTTCTTTATATTTTAGAAAATTCTTCAAAAAAAATAATTCAAAAAAAAATCCGCGACTTAATGACCTTTTTCTAAGCTCTTTTAAAAGCCTTATTTCGGAAGGCAAAAAAATCTTATTCATCAACGGGGAGTTTGACCCAGCCACCTGGGAGTTTAAAGACGAATTTGAGGATAGATATCTAAAAAACCTGAAAAATCCTGACAGCACTTATCAGATCCACATGATCAAGAAGGCTAATCATATCTTCTCCTTAAGCGAATGTCAGGCGAAGTTATTAGACAAGATCAGCACCTGGCTTAGGCAGGAATATCCGGGGGTGAAAAAATGAGAATCCTGCATGGACCTCACGATTATGGCGGAGCCGGGTCCCGGATCTCACGGGCTCAAAGAGAATTAGGTCACCAAAGTGATTTTGCAGTTTTCCGTCCATCTTTCTCCGGCTTTCCAGTGGATTTCATTTTGAAAGATGAAAAAAAAGAATGGACCCGAACCCAGAGGTTTCTCTTCTTCTTGAAATGTCTGAGGAATTATGATGTTTTCCATTTTCATGCAGAATCCATTTTTGCTGCAGAGTTTAAAGATATTCCTCTTTTAAGAAAACTGGGCAAAAAGGTTATCTTTCATTTTCACGGAAGCGAGATCCGCGGCAAGAATATGCATCCCCGGATTAAATTAGCTTATGCCCGGCTGGTCTCCAGCCCGGACCTTCTGGAGTTCGTTCCGGACGGCATCTGGATTCCTCAGCCTGTGGATCTGGAATACTGGACGCCTCAACCTGAGAATAGTCCAAAGGAGAAACTGATTCTGGTTCATGCTCCGACCAGCAGAAAAGTTAGCGGCACAGATTATATCATCTCCGCAGTGGAAGATTTAAAAAAAGAGGGATACAGATTAGAGCTTTTACTGATCGAGGGTATGCCTTATGAGAGTTTAAAAGAGTATTATCATAAAGGTGATATCTTCATTGATAAGATAACCCTGGGAATCTACGGGACCTTCGCCATAGAGGGTATGGCATTGAAAAAACCGGTTTGTGTTTTTATAAAAGAGGAGCTCCTGCCTTTATATCCGGAGGAGCTTCCGGTAATGAATACTAATCCCGATAACCTGAAGCAAAACCTCAGGAAATTGATCGAGGATGAAAACCTGAGAAGAAAGTTGGGAGAACAAGGGAGGGCTTATGCGGAAAGATATCATGATGTCAGGAAAATAGCATCAAAATGCCTATCTATTTACCAGGATTTTTAAGATGTACCAGACCTTCAAAACCATAATCAAGCATACTGCCATCTACAGCACCTCTGACCTTTTAGCCAAGGCAGTGGGCTTTTTTCTTCTGCCGATTTATACAAGATACCTAAGTCCGGCAGATTATGGGATTTTGGAGCTTTTGGCAGTAACCTTGAACATCGTCATAATCCTGGTCCAGCAGGGAATGCACTCCTCTTTCTTCCGGGCTTATTCTTTTGATTATAAAGATAAAGCAGAGGACCAAAAATCAATAGTCAGCACCTCTTATTTGTATCTTCTCTTTTCCTCTTTTATCTTCCTGGGTGGAATTTCCCTTTTTTCCAGACCGATAAACAACCTCCTTTTTCAATCCAAAGACTATACCCTCTTGGTCCGGCTGACTTTTTTGACCGGCTTTTTCAATACCCTCAGCAATATCCCTTTTCAGCTTTTTCGGGCTAAGCTTCAGTCAGTTAAATTCAGCCTGGTCTCCATAGTGAGATTTTCTTTGAATCTTTTCTTCAACATTTATTTCATCTTAAAGCTGAAGCTGGGATTAAGCGGAGTAATCTACGGGAATTTATGCACCGCTGTTCTGATTTCCATGTTGATGCTCATTTTGACCTGGAAACAGCTTTCCTTCAAGATCTCCTGGTTAAAGCTAAAAGGGATGCTCAGCTATGGACTGCCTCTGGTTCCGGGAGCGCTTTCCTTCTGGGTTTTGACAGTTGCAGACCGGTATCTTTTGGAAAGGCTTTCCTCCACCACCGAGCTTGGTTTGTACTCTTTGGGAATCAGGTTTTCCGGGATTTTGGAGTTCCTGTTAATCCAGCCTTTTTTAACCACCTGGCCTTCGATTTATTTCCCCCTGGCTAAGGAGAAGGATGCTCAAGCGACTTTCTCCCGCTTGACCACTTATTTTCTTTTAATCGGTTGTTTTTTCAGCCTTGGAATAATCGCCCTTTCCAATCCAGCTATAAAAGTCATGGCAGATCCACAATTCTGGGGAGCCTATAAGGTCATCCCCCTCTTAGTGTTTTCGACACTGCTATATGGGCTTTTTGGCATAACTATCATTGGTTTATTCATCCAGAATAAAACCAAATACAATCCTTTGATCATAGGAATCGCGGCAGCATTTAACGTTTTGCTCAACTTCCTCTTGATTCCTCCTTACGGCATGCTGGGAGCGGCCTTTTCCATATTTTTCTCCTATCTTCTGATGAACCTTCTGGCATATCTGATCAATCTTCGAATCTATCCCCTACCCTACGAATGGATAAGAATTCTGAAGATGGTCACAGTTACAGCTTTAGTCCTTTTTGCCCTTAACCTCGTCCAGGTAAGCTCCTGGAAAAAGGAGTTACTTTTCAAGATGGCCGTTCTTCTTCTTTTCCCTTTAGCTCTATGGATAACCGGCTTTTTTGCTCCAGGCGAGCTTAAAAAAGCAAAAGATCTTACCCTGGAGCTTTTTGAAAAACTCGGGCTCAGAAAAGCATACCGCTTAATCTTCAACAAGAGATGAAAAGAAAGGTTTTAGTCATCGCTTATAATTTCCCCCCTCTGGGAGGCGGCGGGGTTCAAAGGACCCTTAAGTTCTCAAGATACCTCCCTTTATTCGGCTGGGAACCAATAATCCTCACTGTGTCCAAACCGGATTCACTCCTCTGGGATTATTCTCTGGTGAAAGAGCTTCCGGCTGATCTGCGGATCTTCAGGGCTCCAGCTTTTGAGCTTTCCAAATGGGAGAAAAGGTTTTTCTCTTTATTTAAACCCGCGGCGAATTCAAGGGCAGAAAAAAAGGGGAGCGGCCCCCATCTTCCTCAGGAGGTAAAAGCTCACCTTCCTAATCTGAGAGCTCTTCTTAAAAGAATTTATATGTTTCTTACCCTTTGGTTGAGGGTTCCGGATGACCAGGTCGGCTGGGTCCCGTTTGCCATCCTGGAAGGCCTTTCTCTGCTCAAATCAAAAAAGATCGATCTTATCTACACAACTTCACCCCCTCACTCCTCCCAGTTAATCGGCCTTTTTTTAAGTAAGCTTTCCGGCAAGCCCTGGGTGGCAGATTTCCGGGATGACTGGTTAGAGGATGAGCAGAGGATAAGTCATTACCCGGGTTTCTATTTGAGACTGGAAAGATACCTGGGTAAGAAATTAATTACAAAAACCTCCTGCCTGATCGCCAACACCGAATTTAAAAAAGAGACCTATGATAAAAATTATCCTCAGGCAAAAAGGATAGTGGTTATTCAGAATGGATTTGATGCCGAAGACTTAATGAGGGCCAGGCAAAAGCAGGATAAATGGCTAGATGACAAGCTCCACCTATGCCATACTGGTTATTTCTATCCAGGAATAGCGCTTTCTTTTTTTGAGACTTTAAAAGAGTTTTTTCTGGAGAATCCAGAATTAAGAGGGAAAATCCAGCTGGATCTGGTGGGTTACCTGGAAGAGGAGTACCGGGATTCGATAATAAAGAACCAGCTTGAGGACGTAGTCAAACTCTGGGGATATGTGGAACATCTTTCCTCCATAAATTTTCTATTGAAAAGCCATCTCCTGCTTCATCTCATAGGCTCAGAAGGGGAGTTCATGAAAGGGGTGGTGGCAGGGAAATTGTATGAGTATTTAGCCAGCGGAAAACCGATTTTATCCTTTGCCCCTAAGGGTGGAGAGAGCGAAAAGATGATCCTGCAGGCAAACTCCGGCTGGGTGCTGGATCTAAATGACAAAAAAGGGATTAAACTAAAATTGAAACAGATCTGCGAGCTTTTCTTCAGAGGAGAATTGAAAATCCAGCCGAACAGGAATTACGTAGAGCAGTTCGAAAGGAAAAAATTAACTCAAAAACTCAGCCTGGTTTTTGAGAATTGTCTAACTCAAAAATAGCTTGATATGCTGAAGATATTTTTTAAAAAAATAATCAAATTCATACTGGTGAAATTAAATCTCATCCGGCTCTTTTTCCTTTTCGCACCTCAAGGGAGATTGGTTATCCTCAACTATCATCGGATAAGCGACAAAAAAGAAGAAAAATCTTTGAGTCCTTTTGATATCGGGGTTACCACAGAGAAATTTGAAAAAGAGCTGAGATATCTGGCTCGAAACTTCTCGGTCATCCCCTTTTCACAGGCAATCGACCTTTTAAAAAATGGAAACGATTGGCCCAGATTCCCGGTGGTCATAAGTTTCGATGACGGGTACAGGGATGTCTATCTTAATGCTTTCCCTGTCCTGGAGAAATTTGATTTACCAGCCATAGTTTTCATCTCCACCCGTATGGTGGAAAAAGGAGAGCCTTTCTGGTGGGATGAGCTTGAAGGTTTAGTAGTGCATAACCATCTGGAGGAAATCAAATTAGCTCTGGAAAATTGTTTTTCCCCGGAATATGATTTAGACCTGGGCCATCTTAAGACAATTCAGGACAAAAGAGTTTTTTTAGAGACCTTAACTGAGCGAATCAAAAAGATCAAAGGTAAATATCGGGATGAGTTATTAAATAAACTCAAGCCCCTTTTGAAATCAGAAGAAGAGGAAAAAAGGGAAGTCCTTTCCTGGGATGAGATCAAAAAACTGAGAAAGTACGGAATCGAGTTTGGCTCCCACACTCATAACCATTACCTGCTGACTTTTGAGGACCAAAAGACCATTACCGAAGAGCTCAAAGTCTCAAAACGGAAACTGGAAGAGCACTTAGAAGAGAAGATCGAATTTCTATCTTATCCCAGCGGTCTTTATAATTCGGAGATAGAGAAAATGGCTGGGGAGTGTGGGTATAAGGCAGGCTGCTCGAATTCTTATGGGTTTAACCCTAAGGGAATTGACTTTTTTTCTCTGAAACGTTTGAGCCTGGAGGAATCCCAGAGCCTGGATGATTTCATCATCTCCCTGGGAAGGGCCTTCGGAGCACTCCCTTTCTTGAAAGAGTAGACATGCAAAAAAAAGAGCTGCTTTCATCTGGGACTGACCAGAAACTGATTCTAAAAAAGGTCGATACCTTGCAGGAATTCAAAGAGCTAAGGGATTCCTGGGACAGGCTATTAGAGGAGACCTCTAACCCCAACATCTTTCTCACCTGGGAATGGCTTTACACCTGGTGGGAATTCTATTCAGCCGGATACCAGCTCTTTATACTTCTGGCTCTGGATCAGAATGAGAATCTTTCAGGAATTGCCCCATTCTGTTTGACCCGGATAAGCCCGATCAGAATAAAAGTCTTGAGATTTCTTGGAACCGAGGAAGTTTGTTCAGACCATCTTGATTTTATTCTGAAGAAAGGAAGAGAAAAAGAGGCTCTCGCTCTTTTCTTTAAGTTTCTTGAAGAAAATTCGAAAGAATGGGATCTACTTGAGTTCACCGACATGCCTGAGGACTCTTTTAGCTTGCCTTTCGTTCAGACCCTGGCAGAAAAAAACAGATTAAGCTTTTCTTCTGACCCCTGGACTGTTTGCCCTTATGTGGTCCTGCCTAATAGTTGGGAAGATCTCTTGGAAGTCCTTTCACGAAAGGCTCGCAAGGATATTAAATATCAGTTGAAATTGCTTAAAGAACATTCGGATGTTCTTCATTCTACTGTTGAAAACAAGGATGAGGTTATCCCCAAGATGGAGGAGCTTTTCTTTCTGCACGGCAAAAGATGGAGTGCCTTAGGGGAACAAGGGGTTTTTCAAAGGGAGAGATTCAATCGCTTCCATAAAAAAATTGCCCAGCTCTTCTTTGACCAAGGATGGCTGCTTATATCTTATCTTTCGACCAAGGATAAGATCATAGCTTTATATTATAATTTTATTTACTCCAACCGGGTCTATTATTATCAGTCCGGGTTTGACCCTGATTGGAAAGATTTTAGCCCAGGAACAGCTTCGATAACTTTGACTATCCAGGCAGCCATTTCTAAAGGCATCAAGGAATTCGATTTCTTGAGAGGGGAGGCTCAATACAAATACAAATGGACTGAAAAGGAAAGAAAAAATCTAAAGGTTTTAGTCTGGAACAAAAATTTCAGATCAACAATCTATAAAAATTTTCTTTCTTTTCTGACAAATTCTAAAAAGTTAATTAAAAGATATCTGCCTGACTTCGTAATAAAAGTATTAAAATATCTCTGGCGAAAAGCAGGTTTTGCAGGAGAATAAACAGCTTTCAGTGAGGATCTTTCTATTGATAAAATTTCAATGTTGTTCAGCTTTTGATTCAAAAGGTGAAGTGACTATGTACCAAGGGATTAGACTAACAGAACTACAAACTCTAAATATTTTGTGCAGAAATTGAGCATTTTGTGACTTTATTTTTTGTAAGATTGCGTTTTATTTGAATAAGTTATGAAGTGGCATATAGTTTGCTAATAACAGACTTGATAAGGAGGAAAATTATGTGTAATAATAAGAAGATCGGCTCAGCGGTTCTATTTTTTTCATTATTCTTCTTTTCTGTGACTTTGGGTAAGGGTCCTACGCACCCTTCTGTAAATACTTTCGGAATGGGAGGGCCCTACTTAACACCTACTTGGCCTTATTATAATTCTACCAGTATGGCTTGGATGAATACTCACATAGATTTTCAATATTGGGGTAGTGTTACGGCAACAGATCCTACTTATGCTCTTTACTATAATCGTGGGCAAGCCATTGGGGAATATTACAATACTTGGTGCGATAACGAAAACTCTGAAAGACATCTGGATTTGGTAGCCTGGATGACAGCCAAAGGTTCTACTCATCCTGAGTCTTGTCTCGTCCATTGGCGGACTAATGCTTGGGAGCATCCCACTTCCGTAGCTGAGTGGTTTTTTGTTCCTGGCTGGGACAATGCTAATGATGCTGACCATAACTGGACAAGGGATAAGGAAAGCGATTTTGACTACAATAATGCAGTTTACGGGACAAGGTTTACTGTCCAGCGAACTTCTTCTCCCTATTACATAGAGGATGCGGGCGGTGGACTGTCTGGAGTTAGTTGGACGGCTAATAAGTGGCGGAGAGATTATATTAAATTAGGCTGGGGTGGTAATCCAGATACAGTTTCATACCGGGTTGATTCATCTACCACCAGTCGATTATATTTACCCTCTGCTCCGCCTTCACATACCTACACTTTTTATTTTGTAGATGACAGTTCTGCAGTTAATCATAATGCTGTGGCGATGGCAGACACCCAAGCCAGAGTAATTCAGTGTTTTTGGACTTCCGATTTAAGACAGATTATTTTTAATATGGCAAAACCATTGGTTCAGTCTTGGAACGGTCATAGTGCCAGAAAACTTTTTCTTGATGAAGGTTCTTATCGACCGCGTTCAATTCATTCTGACAATCCCTTTACGGATTTTGGCGGTGTTTTTAATTATCTGGAGTGGACTTACGGTGGCACAAGTCCAACCTGTTTCAATGAACCAGAGATAGATACCGGCTGGGGAGTTGGGAATATGCTATCCCATAAAGCTATCAGGGATACTTTTGCCGCACATCCTAACGACAGCATGTTCTTGATGGTGTCTTTTGCTGGCAATTATTGTGATACCAGTCTGGTTCAATATGGTAGTGGCGGGATGGAAGAAAATATGATAGAGGATGACGGTAAGTTTGAGGCAAATGATTATCCACCTATTTACTGGAGTCATCATCATCAGATACGTTGGTATCAACAACACAACAAATATGTTTTAATTCACGCTCAAGGTTATCCTGGGGGAGAGCAATCTAAGATTTATTCACTGGCAACTTACTATCTCTATAAGACTGATTCAGTCTACTATCTTTACGGAACGGGGAGTGCCTACGGTGTCAATTTCGGCGATACGACTGTCTGGTGGTATGGCTTAATGAGTATTGATATGGGAACTCCTACGGATACCTGTAAGATAGTGCAATCTCCAGGTGGTTCACTTGGGAATCTTTGGAAACGACCATTTACTAAGGGAATTGCCCTTGCCCGACACCGATGCGATGGGTGTGATGATTATACCAGTTCCAGTTCCTACAGTTTGGGTGGATATTACTACCGACTAAATTCAACTGGGGCTATTGTCGGGGATTCGATTAACTCGATTTCACTGCGGAACAACGAGGGTGCTGTCTTAACAAAAAGGGTCCCCGGGACGGCTTTGCTTCCCCCGACTCCTCTTTCTCCTCAAAACGGCTCTACTGTGGATACTACCCAGCCGACCCTCATTATACATAATGTCCAGGATTCGGCCGGCAGGCCTGTACTTTACTACTTTGAGCTGGACACGACCACCCAATTCGGCTCACAGAAAAAAAAGGAATCAACCCCTTTTGAGTTGGGAGCGGGTCAGGACAGTACTACCCACTGGACTGTCCCGACACCGCTCTCCTCTGGAGTCTATTACTGGAGAAGCCGGGCGTATACCAATACTTACCCAAGTGACACCAGCCAGCCTACTGCAGTTTATCATTTTCAGCTTTCCACCGGAATAGGGGATTCGATTTATGCTCTTTTCCTCCCTTCCCCGGTGGGAGATGAGCAGGTAGTTACCCTGCGACCGACTCTAAATGCCCAGTTCATACATAATGGTTTTGACCGAAACCAGATCAGGGCGAAATTCCTGGTAGGTGAAGATCCAGCATTTGACAACGACCGGACGATTTTCTCTCCCTACATAAATATCCCGGATAACCTCACACTCTCCTGGACCCTGGACCGGGACCTGCAGGAGGGAAGAAGATATTTCTGGAGAGTAAACGTTTATGATTTAGACGTTTTAGTCGCTGCCAGCGATCCTGGCTCTTTTTTGACTGGCTCGATTCACGTCTTTCCTAATCCCTTTAAGCCTTCTAAGGGCGATAATTTTGTAACCTTCAGGAATATCCCTCTATATTCAAAAATACAGATCACCACCTTATCCGGGGAGTTAGTCCGGGAGCTTACTGGCAACGCCTCTACGGATGTTGTCTGGGATGTAAAGAGTAAGGAGGGTAAAGACCTGGCCTCGGGGGTTTATTATTACCGGGTCGATTTCCAATCCGGCAGTTCTACTGGAAAGTTAGCTGTAATCCGATAAAAATCATAGCAATAGAAAATTGAAGCTTTGTAGGTCAACTATCCTCGCCAAAGGCAGGGTGGTTGACAATTCTTTTTGTCAAGCAATCCTGCGGATATGCTTGACCTACAGGATCCTGGCTGTGATCAGATAAAAATTTTAGTTTTATCTAACTAAAAATTTACTATCTTAAAGATATGGAACCGTCTAAAAATAGAGCTCTTCCGGGAAAAGGCGAGGGCGTCTCCCGGATTATCACCTCAGAGAAGCTCTGGTATCTCTTTTTGATCTTCATCTCTCTGGTCTCCGGGGCTTTTCTTCTTTTCGTCCCCAGACCCGAGATTGTGCCAGCTATGGCTTTAGCCTTTATAGTCGGTATTACCTTTTTCTTTTATCCATATCTGGGGGTTTTAGCTTACATCATCTTATCTTATATGCGGTTTGAGGAAACTATTCCTGCCCTGGGTCATCTGCATTTAGCTAAACTTCTGACAATCACCCTGATTGTAGTCTGGGCATTGAAAATCGGGATCACCAAATCCGGACTCTACTTGCAGGAGAAGGGGCTTATCCTTTTATACCTTTTTTACCTGGTGATGGTTTTTTCTATTCCCTTTAGTTTCTGGCCTTCCCGCTCCTTCGATATCTTTGTGGATATGCTCAAGATCCTGATTTTCACCATTCTTCTCATCCACCTGATAGATTCCCCCAAAAAACTAAAGACCTTCTTCTGGGTTTTCCTTCTGGTTAACGGCTATTTAGCCCTGAGCGCAATTAAGAATTTTCTTATCCTGGGGCAGAGCGCAGTTGCCGCGCGTATCGGCGGCTCAGGAGGATTCTTGGGGGATGCTAACGATTTTGCCTTAGCTCTGAGTATCGCTCTCCCCTTTTCCTTCTATCTTTTTTTGTCGGAGAAAAAAAAGATTTTGAAGCTGGTCTATTTTCTTTTCATCAGTCTTTACACCTTAGGAATCATCTCCACTGCCTCTCGCGGAGGTTTTATAACCCTGGTCTTCCTTTTTCTCTATTTCATCTTCAAGAGCAAGCATAAGCTGGCGGGGATTTTATCAGTGCTCCTCATTTTCCTTTTGATCTTTTTATTTGCTCCAAAGGAGTACTGGCAGAGACAGATGACCATCACCACCTACCAGCAGGATGAATCAGCCATGGGAAGAATCGGAGCCTGGAAAGCCGGTCTCAGGATGTTTGCAGACAGGCCTATATCCGGAGTAGGAGTGGGAGTTTATGAGGTGGCATACGGCGTAGAGTACGGGGGGAAAAGCGGTCCCTGGTTTTCGCCTCATAACGCTTATGTTCAGGTCGGTGCGGAATTAGGTTTTTTTGGAATACTGTTCTACCTGGGCTTAATGTTTTACGTTTATGCCCAGGCTAACTCCTTTATGAAATCATCCAGGGAGGAAAACTATCTGAAGTGGGTCTCTCAGGGACTGAAAGCAGCCCTTTTAGCCTATGCGGTTGGAAGTTTCTTTTTGTCAGTCGGACTTTACCCTCATCTTTACCTTTTGTTGGGGATGGTGATAGTAATTCGGATTTTAAAACATGCAGAAGAGACAAGGGTATGGCGGGAGACTTAAAGATTTTGACTCATATAGGGACACAGGCGAGCCCCACCTGGAAAGAAAAGGCAACTCTTGTTCAGACAAGACCAGGCACACTGAATTCCCTTATCCTTTCCCTGAAACTCTATTTCAAAAGAAAAGATTTTGACCTGGTGGTTATCTCCGGAGGGAAAGCCGGAGTATTTTTCTCTCTTCTGCAGAGCCTGCTGCCCTTTCAAAAAACCCCAACCCTGATGCTGGATTGCCTCTGGTATAGAGCTAAAAACCCTTTGAAAAGGATTCTGAAGCGTACTCAGATAAGACTGATGAACCAGTCAGACAGACTTTTCCTGGTCTGGGCTAAAAGAGAAATAGAGGCTTACTCTTCTGAATTTGGGATACCTCAGGAGAAGTTAAAATTTTTCCCTTATCACACCACCTGCGAAGTTTACGATTGCACAGTGGAAAAAGGTGATTATCTTTTCAGCGGAGGCAACTGGAACCGGGATTATAAGACCTTAGTGGAGGCGACCAGAGGTCTGAACTTGAGAGTTGTCATAGCAACCAACAACCGTCTTCTTCTGGATGGAATAGACCTGCCGGAGAACGTCAAAGTGATTAGCGCAACTGACTATCAATTCTATGATCTTCTGGCAAAATCGAAAATGGTGGTTGTGCCGATGGCAAAGGGATTTTTGCATTCCGGAGGACAGCAGACCTTCTTGAACGCTATGTTCTGGGGAAAACCGGTTATTGTTACTGACCCGGAAGGAGCAAATGATTATATCGAGGATAAAAAAACCGGGATGCTGGTAAATCCGGGTGAGGTCGGGGCATTGAGAGATGCCATCTCCTATATTTTAGAAAATCCTGAACAGGTTCAGAAGATGGTGGAAGAAGCTCAAAGGAAAGCCCAGGATTTAACCACTGAAAAATTCTTTCAAGGAATCATTAGATTAGCCCAAGAGATCGTCTATGGAGATAATTGAATATACTGATAGATTCGAAAGCCAGTGGAAAGCTTATCTGACTGAAAAAGAGTTTTCCACTTTCGCTCATCAGATCGAATGGAAGGCTGTGCTGGAAAAAAGCTTTAAGCAGAAGCCGGTTTATCTTTTAACAAAAGATGGAGATAGGGTGGTTGGCATCCTTCCCCTTTTTTATTATTCCAGCGTTCTTTTCGGGAAATTCTTAATCTCCTTACCCTGGCTGGATTATGGAGGTGTTTGTTCTGATTCAGTCGAGGTTCAGGAGAAGCTCATCGATAAAGCGATTGAGTTAGCCAGAGAAAAAGGATGTAAGTTCTTAGAGCTGAGAAGCGTGAAAGCGGAGGATAAAAGGCTGACCACAAAAACTTCAAAAGTAACCTTTATTCTGGAACTCGACCCTGATCCGGAAAAGGTCTGGAAAAGAATAGATTCCAAAGCCCGGAATCAGGTCAGGAAAGCCCAGAAATCAGAGTTAGAAGTCACCTTTGGACAGAAGGAAAATCTGGACCAGTTCTATTCAGTCTTCTCGGTTAACATGAGGGACTTAGGAACCCCGGTCTGGACAAAAGAGCTTTTCAAAAATATCTTGACTTATTTCCCGGATAAAAGCGAAATTGCTTTGGTGAGATTAAAGGATAAAGTGATCGGAGGTGGGTTGATCTTATATTTCAAGGATATGCTGACCGTTCCCTCTGCTTCTTCCCTGGGCTCATACTTGAGCCTTTGTCCTAATAATCTTTTGTACTGGGAGATAATCCAGCGCGGGTGCCTAAAAGGGTTTAAGAAATTCGATTTAGGAAGATCGACCTGGAATTCAGGAACGTTCAGCTTTAAAAGCCAGTGGGTTAAAGAGCCAACCCAGCTTTTCTGGCAGTATTATTTGAATAAAATAAAAGACCTGCCTGAGCTTAACCCGGAGAGCTCAAAATTCAGCCTGGGTATAAAGCTCTGGAAAAAGCTACCTCTAAGCTGGGCTAATTTTTTAGGACCTAAAATCGTGAGGAACCTGCCTTAAGATTATGTTAAGATCTATTGCTCCAGCCGGAACTCAGATTCGGTTCGCAGAGATATTTGCAAGCCTCTCCTCTTTCTTCTCTAAAAGTCGCTCCAGCGAAGAATTCAAGCAAAGCCTCTGCGTATATTTTCAGGTGAAAGACTGCTTCCTGGTCTCATCTGGCAGAGCGGCTTTGACTTTGATTCTTAAAACCCTCAGGAAGATCAGGAATAAGGATGAGGTAATCATCCCGGCTTATACCTGCTTCTCAGTCCCCTCAGCCATAGCCAAGGCTGGGTTGAAAATTAGCTTGTGCGACATATCCATGGAGACCTTAGACCTTGACGTTGAGAAACTTTCACGGCTTGTTAATGAAAATACCCTGGCAGTCCTGCCGGTCTATCATTTCGGATTAGCTCACTCTATCTCTGATATATTTGACCTATGTCGGGAAAAGAAGGTTTTCGTGATTGAGGATGTTGCCCAGGGGATGGGAGCAAGATTCGGGAATCAATTCTTAGGGACTTTTGGGGATTTAGGTTTCTTCAGTTTAGGTCGGGGTAAAAATATCACCACCATAGAGGGAGGAATCATCCTGAGCCAGGATCAGGAAATATCTACCCTTCTGAAAAAGGAATTGTCAAATTTGAGAAAAAATCTCGGCATTGAATTCTTCTGGAAGACCCTAATCTACAAGATTTTTCTGAACCCTTATCTTTTCTGGGTCCCGGAGAGAATACCGGCTCTTAAGCTGGGTGAGTCTGAATTCTCTTTGGATTTTGACCTTTTCTCCCTTTCCGAATACCAGGCTAAACTGGGGTTTTGTCTTTTCCCAAGGCTGGAAGAGATTAATCAGGCAAGGATAAAGAACGCTTCCTATCTTATCTCCGGTTTGAAAGATTTAGACAGAATTTCGTTTCTTCCCTTGCCGGCTGAGGCTTATTCTGTTTACCTTCGCCTGCCGATATTATTTAAAGCTATCTCTGAGAGAGAAAAAGTCTTTCAGCTATTAAAAAAGAAGAACTTGGGAGCTTCGAAGATGTATCCGACTTCTCTGGATAAAATACCGGGAATAGAAAAATATTTAGCCCCGCGCTCGGATGAGCTTTCCAAAAGCCATCTGGTGGAGAAAACCATTTTGACTTTGCCTACTCATCAATATCTGAAAGAAAGTGACCTGCAGAATATAATCAAGGTAATAAAAGAGGGAGGAAGATGAACGTATGAATCAGCAGATATCCTTAGAGGATTATAAGACCAAAAGGAGGTTGGGCCGGGCAAAAGACCTTTTTAGGAAAATCCTGAATCTAGTCACCCGGAATTTTGTCATGAGTTACAGGTTGAGAAATAAACTGTATCGAGGCCTGGGCGTGAAGGCAGGCAAAAATGTTTTTATCGCCCGTGAGGTTTTGATTGACGACAATTTTCCTGAGCTTTTGACCTTAGAGGACGGCGTGGTGTTGAGCTGGAGAGTGGTTGTCCTGATGCATGATACTTCCAGGCATCCGCACATAGTCGCTCCGGTGACCATTAAAAGAAAAGCTCTGGTTGGAGTGGGAGCGATAATTATGCCCGGAATTATAATCGGCGAATATGCCCAGGTGGGAAGCGGGGCTGTGGTGACTAAAGATGTTGAGCCTTATACCGTGGTGGCTGGAGTGCCGGCAAAAAAGATTAAGGATAAAGTCGATATTGAGCCAGATGAGTGATCAACCTAAGAAATTCATAATCTCATTAGCTGAGGATTGGGGGAGACTCCCTTCATCCTCTCAGCACATAATGCGGGTTCTATCCAGGGAATATTCAATTCTCTGGGTGGATTCTCTGGGTTTGAGAACCCCTTCGGTCAGCCAAAAAGATTTAAAAAGAATTTTTCAGAAATTGAAGAAATTCTTTTCCGGGATCAAAGAAAAAGAGCCAAACATCTACGTTTATTCTCCTTTAGTCCTGCCTTATTTTCAAAACCGACTGGCCAGAAAAATAAATCAGTTTATCCTGACTTTGAGTTTAAAATTTTTCCTCTCTAGAAAAGAAGCTCAAAGGAGGATCCTGTGGGCTGCCTGCCCAACAGCAGAGAGCCTGGTGGGAAGGTTGAAAGAGGAAAAAAGCATTTATTATTGTGCAGATGAATATTCTGAATTTACCGGATATTCTAAAAACTTGGTAAAAGAGTTGGAGCAAGAACTTCTAAAAAAGGTAGATCTGGTCCTGGTCGTTTCTGATAAATTATTCCAGACCAAAAAAGAATACAATCCGAATATCTTTTTAATTCCTCACGGGGTCGAATTTGACCATTTTTCTCGATACAACCTAACTTCTGTGGAACTCCCTGCTGATATAAAATATATTAAAAGACCGATAATCGGATATTACGGATTGATCCGGGACTGGATAGATTTTGAGCTTCTGGAGAAAATCACCCAGAAGAAAGATTGGTCCTTAGTTCTGATAGGGCCGACAAGCGTGGATATAAGCAAAATTCAGGCAAAAGAGAATAAGCACTTCTTAGGACCTAAAGATTATAAGGACTTACCTTTCTATCTCCAGGGTTTTGATGTATGTATCATCCCCTATAAACTAACAGAGGTCACGATAAATGCCAGACCTTTAAAACTTTTCGAGTATCTGGCTTCAGGTAAACCGGTAGTCAGCACGCCTCTCCCTTCTGTTTTACCCTACCAGGACATAGTCAGGATAGGCTCAACCCATGAAGAATTCATCCAGCAGATAGAAAAATCCTTACAGGAAAAAGATGAATCTCAAAAAAAGAAAAGAATTGATTTAGCCAGGGAGAACTCCTGGGAAAAACTGGTGCAGAAGAATTTGAAACCTCTTCTTCTGGCTTAAGGTTATGAAAAGAATCAAAGTCATAATTCTGATCGCCACTTATCGAATCGGGGGACCTGGCAAAGGGCTGATGGACTTCTGCCAGGCAGCACCGGATTATGGATGTGGCCCGGTTTTGGTCGGGTTTACTGTGGGAAAAGAGGAGACTTCCCCTTTCTTAGAGGAAGCTAAAAAAAGAAAAATCCAGACTTTAAGTATAAAACATCATTTCAGGTTTGACCCAACCCTGATTACCCAGTTTTCCTCTATTCTAAAACTGAATAAAGCAGATATCCTTCAAACTCACGGTCATAAGGCAAACTTTTTAGCTCTAACCTTACGAAGGTTTTTCAAGATCCCCTGGATCTCATTCATTCATGGCTGGACCGATGAGGACTGGAAGATCAGAGCTTACAACCGGCTGGATAAATTCCTGCTCAAATTTCCTGACAGGTTAGTTGCGGTCTCTAAGGAGCTGACGTCAAAGCTTTATGCTCTGAAAATTCCCCAGGAGAAAATCAGGGTCATCTACAATGCAGTCTTTGAGGACGGCATCCCGAAATTAAATCCTCCCCTTGAGGTAAGAAAAGAATTCAGAATCCCGGCAGAAGATAAACTTTTGGGCGTGATTGGCAGATTAAGTCCGGAAAAGGGACAAATTTTTTTCCTGCAGGCTTTTTCTAAATTAGCAGAAAACTACCCTCAGGTAACCGCCCTGATTGTGGGAGAAGGACCGGATGAGAAAAAACTAAAAGAATACTGTGCCTCAAAAAGACTTGAGTCAAAGGTAGTCTTCACCGGATATCAAAAAGACATAACCTCAATCTATAAGTCTTTAGACTTAGTTATCCTCCCCTCTCTTTCAGAAGGTATGCCTAATGTGGCTTTAGAGGGAATGCTTTTTGGAAAGCCGGTTATAGGAACAAGGTTAGGCGGGATACCTGAGGTTGTCATAGAGGAAAAGACGGGAATATTAGTGTCAGCAGCAGACCCGGATAGTTTGTCTAAGGCAATACTGGAGCTTTTAGAAGATAGAAATAAGATGAGGATTTTCTCAGACAATTCCCGGAAATATGTCCTGGAGAATTTCTCACTGGAGAAAAGGGTGAAAAATATAGTGGAGCTTTACCGGGAGCTTCTGGCTCAAACATGAACAAAGTTAGAAAAATACTTCATCTAAACAACACCAGCTCCATGGGTGGAGCTGAGCAGGTGATTTTAGACCTGGCAGCTTTTACCGACCCGGAAAAATTCAAGTCCTATGTATCCGCGTTCAGAGAAGGGGAGCTTGTCTCCGAGATGAGGAGAAGGGATATAAGATTCGTCTGGCTTAAAGAGAGCACCCAGGTGTATGATTACAGGTTTTTGAAGAATATCACCCGGCTGGTAAGAGAGAGCCGAATTGACCTGATTCATTCTCATACCTGGGGCACAGATTTCTACGGATACTGGGCTTCAAAGATACTCGGGATTCCGATGCTCGCCACAGTCCATAACCGGTATTACATCTTCGAGAAGTGGACCAGGAGGCTTTCCTATAAGGTTTTGATCAGCCACGTCCAGAAGATCGTGGCGGTCTCTAAAGATATACAGAATCTGCTGAAAAAAGACCTCAAACTGCTCCCTCAAAAAATAAAGCTGATTTATAACGGGATCGATACCAGCAGATTCGAAAAAAAGTTTGACCAGGAAAAGCTCAGAAAGGAGTTAAACCTTTCAAAGGAAAACCTTATCCTGGGGAATGTGGGCAACCTGAGAGAAGTCAAAGACCATCACACGCTGATTCTATCTTTTTCCAAAGTCTCTCCTTTTTTTCCTCAGGCTAAGCTCTTGATAATCGGAGAGGGTGAGCTTAAATCCAATTTGCTCAAACTGAGGGCTGAACTGGGACTGGAGAATAAGGTCTTGCTCTTGGGACATCGAGATGACATCCCTTCTCTTTTAAACCTTATGGACATCTTCATCTTATCCTCCCGTCTGGAAGGCTGTTCTATCTCAATTTTAGAGGCGATGGCATCAGGCAAGCCTGTGATTGCCACCAGGGTGGGCGGAAATCCTGAGCTGGTTCTAGAGGGTAAGACTGGCTTTCTCGTCCCTTATGCCGAGCCGGAGAAGTTGGCTGAGACCATAGTCCAGCTTTTAAAAGATGAAAAGCTAAGAAAAAAGATGGGAGAGGAGGGCAGAAAAAGGGTTAAAGAGAAATTCTCCAGGGAAACGATGATAAAAAACTACGAGGAGCTTTATTCCCAGATACTGAGATGATTATTTTTTTTATAGTTTTAGTATTTTTGCTGTTTTACACCTATTCGGGATATTTTCTTCTCCTGAAAATCATTTCTTTTTTCAGATCTACTCCAGTTCAAAAAGGGGAATATCTTCCTCAAGCAACCCTTCTTATCCCGGTATATAATGGTGAGAAAGTGATCAGAGGTAAGCTGGAGAATTGCCTCAAACTTGATTATCCTCAGGAAAAATTAAGGATAATAGTCATCTCTGATTCATCCACAGACAGAACTGAAGAGATCGCTCAATCATTCCAGGACCAGGGGGTAAAACTTATCAGACTGGGAAAAAGGGGAGGAAAGACCAGGGCTTTAAATCTGGCCTTGAAAGATGTTCAGACTGAACTGGTCTTTTTCACAGATGCCTCTACCTTTTTGAGCGAAAACTCTTTGAGAAACATAGCCAGAAATTTCGCTGATCTAAATGTTGGATGTGTAAGCGGAGAAGACCGGAGCATCTCTGCTTTTTCAGAAAAGTCTGAATCCGGGGAAGGGCTTTATGTTGGCCTGGAGATGAAATTAAGAAGGCTGGAAAGTCAAAGCGGAAACCTGACCGGGGTGAGCGGGTGTCTTTATGCTATCAGGGAAGAGCTTGTTAACGAGATACCGAACGATCTTATAGACGACTTTTATCTTCCTCTTCAGGTCGTGAAAAAAGGAAAAAGGGTGGTCTCCGAGCCTGAGGCAACTGCCTTTGTCACTAAAGTCACTGATTTCAAAGAGGAGTTCAGAAGAAGAAGTAGAACCACCTTAGGAGGCTTGGAGGTCTTTTTCTCGGAGCTCTCTTTATTGAATCCTTTTAAGTATGGTATCTTCAGCCTGGAGCTTCTGAGCCATAAACTGTTGAGATGGCTTACCCCTTTCTTGCTCTTGCTTTTGTCCCTGACCAATATTTTTCTGCTGCACACTCATCTGATTTTCAGACTAACTTTTCTATTTGAGCTTCTCACCGTTCTGATTGTCCTGATTCACTGGCTTTTTTTGAGTAATAAAAAATCAGCAGGAATTTTTTCTTATTTCGAATCTATATTTTATTTTTATCTGGTAAACTTAGCCCTGCTTTTTGCCTGGGTTAAATTTATCTCAGGAAAAAGAGAAATAATCTGGGAGCCATCCAGGAGGTGAGAATTTTTTAAAAAGTACCGACTCAAGCGATTGATGTGGTGGTCGGGTCCCCTGACCCGACTAAAAGCATGCCAGGTGAGGGGACCTGGCGTGCACAAAGAAATACAGGAGTGTAAAGCTTTAGCTTTAGTTTTAACCTATTGAGGAACAAGAGAAGTTCTGCTGGCAAACCTAAAGATTTGCACTCCAGATACTATTTCTTCAATCCTATATTGGGAAAGAGGTAAGAGACGTGGGAAGAACCTTAATCCTTCTTTATCACCGTCTTTTGTCCAGGAAAGAGAACCTCTCAAAGATAAACTCAGAAGAAAGGGTTTATCTCTTAAAAGAAGAGGAATTTATAAAACAGTTGGAGTATTTGCATTCTGAGGAGTGGAACACTATCTCTGTGGAACAGTTATTGGAATCTTTAAAGAATAGAACTTCCTTACCGGAAAAAAGCTTGATAATCTCCTTCGATGACGGAAACCAGACCGATTATACTATAGCCTTCCCCCTACTTGAAAAGCTCGGTTTCAAAGCTACATTTTTTTTAACCAGCGATTTCATTGATACACCGGGTCATCTGAGTAAATCTCAGATTCAAAAGATGAGCCAGGCAGGAATGGAGTTCGGCACGCACGGCAAAACCCACAAATTTCTATCGACTCTGGATGAGAATGAACTGAAACTGGAGCTTCAGGAATCAAAAAAAGTGCTGGAGGAAATCACCGGGAAGAAAATTGATCTTTTGAGTCTGCCTGGTGGTTATCACAGTTCTAAAGTAAAGAGAATGGGGCAGGAGCTTGGCTACAAAGGAATCTGCACTTCCAAATTCGGACTAAACGAAAATAATACCGACCCTTTTGAGCTTAAGAGAATTTCTCTCCGATTTGATGACCCCTTTTCACAATTTATTTCCATTGTTAATCAGGACAAAAAGCTTTATCTGAAAAAGAAGTTGAGGGGCAACTTTCTGAGTTTTCTCAAAGCCATTTTAGGACCGAATAATTACTTCAAACTCTGGAATTTCTACCAGAGGATTTCTACCAAAAAAAATTAAGCCGATGTTTGACTTTTTTTTATCATATAAATCGATTTTGAAATAACAAACTCTAAAATTTTCATTAAAAAGGATAATGTTTTGAGATTTGTTCAAATGCCATACAAGTTTTAAGAAATTCTCTGAAGTTAATTATTTGATTTTCAAGGAGTTAATATCGGGAACATTATTTGCTGTTTGGTATATGAAAACAAACAAGTTAGTAAAAGGTCAGAAAAGAAAGGTTTTCGCGGTCAAAATTCATTTTGGTCAAACATCTGGTGAAAAAGCATTTTTTTACAAAAATCTGATTAATTTCCCTTGACAAACCTTCGATAATTTCTATAATAAACAGAGATTAGAGGACCTTTATGAGAGGGGTAAAAAGGATTTTGAGAAAAAGCTGGATAGGCTGGTTAATTATTTTTTACCTGGCACTGGGCATTGGTGCTTTTGTTCATTCCGCGAATTTCCCCTGCCAGCCTTCGGGTAAGGTCTATTATAAGGGGAAATTGGTGCCGGATGGCCGTAAAGTTATGGCTTACATTCAGGGTGTCAAGTATGATGAGAAAGAAGTCAGAGGAGGAGCCTACACTCTCTCCATTCCGGCGGATGACCCCTCCACTGCGGCAAAAGAAGGCTGGGAAGACCAGGAATTCGTATCCTTAAAAGTCGAGGGTTATTCAGGAGCCACGACTTTCCAGATCTCGTCAAACGACTTAACACCTCAAATCGATATAAACTTAACCACCATGGGAGTGCTTAATCTCACCACCTGGGGAAAGATCAAGGCACTCTTTAAATGAACCTGACTTGAAACTCTGAATCTTGTTCTGCGTAAAAAAAAATTAGGAGGAGAAGATGAAATTGACTACGCGTGAAGATAAAGGGATAGTGATTTTAGAACCCAAAGGCAAAATCATGGGAGGCCCGGATGCAACCCTTTTGCACGACAAGCTGCACGAGCTCATAAATCAGGGAAAAAAGAAGGTTGTAATCGACCTGGCTAAAGTAGATTGGATGAACAGCACTGGGCTGGGCATATTGATCTCCGGACTGACCACCATGCGGAATAATGGCGGAGAGCTTAAACTGGCTAACGTGACCGAAAAAATCCAGAGCCTTTTGACCATCACCAAGCTCATAACCGTGTTTGAGACCTTTGAATCAGTTGATCAGGCAGTGGGAAGCTTCAATTAAACTCTCTTTTATTTTGGAAAGAACTTAATGCAGATCTAAAGGTAGGTCGATCAACCTACCTTTTTTTATTTAAGAAAATGACTAAGGTGATCCGCAGAAAAAACCAGATTATAATCCCCAGCTCCCAGCTTTACTTAGCCAAAGTGGATAGTTTCATGGAGGGTAAATTAAGAAAATTAAAACTGGACAAAAACCAGCTGGCCGACGTGGCGATTTCAGTGACCGAGGCGGTCAATAACGCCATAGTGCACGGAAATAAAAAAGACCCTGAGAAAAAAGTCACCCTCCGGCTCATTTGCGATAAGTCCTGTATCTGCATAGAGGTCGAGGACGAGGGGAAAGGGTTTGACCTTAACTCTCTCCCCTGCCCTATTACCGAAGAAAACCTGCTCAAGGAAGTTGGAAGGGGGATTTTCATAGTCCGGTCTCTGATGGACAAAGTCGATTTCATCTTCAAGCCAGAAGGCGGAACCATTGTCCGTCTCACCAAGTATTTGAAGAATAAGGAATAAGATATAAAGTGATTCTCCTTACTTTAGTAGCTTCAGTCTATCTGGTCTGCGGCATAGTCCTCTTTTTCCTGGGTATTACTATCTTGTCCGAGGATTACCGGGGAAGGCTGAACCGGATAACCAGCCTGATGCTTTTCTTTGCCGGCTCAGGCCCAGTTTTTGCCGCCTTTGGAACCATTCTTAAAGCTGGCGGGCTGGCATCTACGACTTCGGTTTTCTACACCAATATCTTTTTCTTGTGGGAGCTTTTCTTCCCCCAGCTTCTGCTTTTCTCCTTGATTTTTCCAGCGGAAAATCCTTTTTTGAAAAAACATCCCCGGGTCAAGATACTGATTTTCACGCCTCACATCTTTCGTCTCCTTCTGGTCTTGTTCCTGTACCAGCCACGCAATCTCATCAATTTCTCCTCCCTGGAAAATGTATCCGGACTGGGAGGTTTTATTCTCCAACCGGTAACTTTCGTTCTCAAATTCCTTTCTCTTTCGGTGGAGGTAATCTACAGGTTTCATCTACAGTTTTTTTCGATCATAAACTTAACCTATCTTTTCCTGGCGGTTCTCTTCCTTTACCGGGGAACCAGAAAACTGACCCAGAGCCGCTTGAAAACTCAGGCTCAACTGGTTACCTGGGGCATTAGATCTGCTGCTGGACTTTATGCGGTCGCCTTTATCTTGCCTGCCCTGACTAATTTGAGGATCCCTGACACACTGGGATATGCACTGACCATTGCGGCTCTTCTGATCGGGGCAGGTTCTATTGCTTGGGCAATCATCCGCTACCGCTTTCTGGATATCAGGACCCTGGTAAGGCAGAGTCTGGTCTATTCCCTGACCTCGGCCCTTCTTTTAGGAATCTATTTTCTTTTGATTGCTCAGTTGAGTAATCTGATGCAGAGCCTTTTAGGCCGCAGGGTCCCCATCTTAGAGATAGGTTACCTGATACTGGCTATATTCCTTTTCCAGCCGATTATGGGATGGATGGATGAGTTGGTAAAGAAGCTGTTGATGAAAGACAAGGCTGATTACCGCATAATGATGGAGATGTTCAGCCGTAAGATAATCTCCATTTTGAATCTGGATGAGCTTAACCGCACGATCTTTGACTCCTTGAAAAAGGAGATGTTAGTGGAGGAGGTTTACCTCTGCCTGTGCGAGACGAAAAATAAAAGATTTTCACTTTTATCCGAGCATAAAGACTTTTTCTTTCCCGAAGATGACCGTCTGATAGAACAGCTCAAATCCAGGGACCGGCCTTTTTTTTTAGATGAGCTGGAGCCTGGAGCTGAAACTCCTCTTTTTAAAACTCTGATTGAGTCAGATGTTTTTCTCATGGTGCCGATTTATAGCTCTGAGGAGTTTATCGGCTTTTTCGGTTTAACCAAAAAAATCACCGGTTTGAAATATACCTATGAGGATTTAACCCTTTTAAAGGTCCTGGCTAACCAGTACGTGATCGCCTATAGAAACGCCCGTCTCTATCAGGAGTCTTTAGAAAAACAAAAGATAGAGGAGGAGCTTCTGGTAGCAAAGCAAATCCAGCTCGGGCTTCTGCCTAAATCTTTTCCCAGGGGAAAAGCCTTTGAGCTTTCCGCTTATACCCAGCCTGCCCATCAGGTCGGAGGGGATTATTATGACTTTTTAGAGAGGTCTGATGGCTCCCTGGGGGTTGCCATAGCTGATGCTTCTGGCAAAGGTGTTCCTGCCGCCTTGATGGTCTCTCTCTTACACGCCTCTTTAAGGGCGATGATGAAAAACAAATTCGAGCCTTCTGAAACTATGTCCAACATAAATCAGCTCATCTCCTCTTCGGTCTCCGACGGCAGGTTCGCCACCATGTTTTACGGCGAGTTCAATCCTCATACCCGAAAACTTTCCTACTGCAATGCCGGGCACAACTATCCCATAGTCATTCGCAAAAACCAGAAAGTGGAATTTCTCAAAACAGGAGGGCTCATTTTAGGACCCTTTCCTGAGGCAACCTACCAGATGGAGCAGGTCCAATTTGAGCCTGAGGACTTGGTCTTCTTTTATTCGGATGGGCTAACTGAGAATTTCAATGAGAAACAGGAGATGTTCGGAGAAGACCGGCTCCTGGAGCTGCTTTTGGAAAACAGGAAACTTTCCAGCGAAGAGCTGAAGGAGCTTATCGTCGGGGAAGTCGAAAACTTCGCGCACGGCATCTCTTTGTATGATGATTTCACCCTTGTGATACTAAAGGTGCTATAGAAATTTAGCATATCAAAAAAATATGGACTTGAGTAATTTCTTAAAGATTCATAAGATAGAAATAATACTAGCCGCCTTATTTGCGCTCATATTTGCGATAATTGTTGAGATAATATTGAAACCATTCAGAAAATTATTTAATTGGATCTGGCAAATTATTATTAAGATGTTCGCTGAGAAAAATTTCGAGCAGAAGTATAGAGATTGGCTGGTTAATAGATTTAAGTTTTTGAATGTTAGGGGTATAAAGACAAATGCACCTGTAGCTATTGAACTGGAACAGGTTTTTATCTCTTTAAAAACTAAAAAGCCTGCAGAAAGAATGGCAGTTTCTGCAATAGAATCTAAAATTGAAGGAATTGCAGCAGAGTTTCTAGGGCAGGAGATATTTAAAAGAAAAGAATTTATAAGAAGAGGCGAAGAATATGAAACAGAAAAAACTTATGAGTTGAAAGACCTTTTTAATATACCTCAGAAAAGGTTTATAATAATCGGTGCTCCTGGTAGCGGAAAAACCACTCTACTTAGTTATCTCGCACTAAAGTTTGCCAGAAGGAATGTTAAAGAATTGGTAGGGTTTGAAGATGAACTCCTGCCAATTTTTATAAATTTACGTGATACTTCAAAAGCTGGATTTCTGGATGTAAGAAAATTTACAGAAAATTATAATACCTATATAGAATGCCCTGATACCCCCCCTGAAGACTTTTTTAAGAAAAGATTAGATGAGGGTAAGTGTGTCCTTCTGCTGGATGGTTTGGATGAGGTAGCCTCAGCGGAACAAAGAATTAAGGTAGCTAAATGGGTGGATGAACTTACCACTGTTTATCCTCAAAATATATTTATTGCTACTTCCCGGCCATATGGTTATGAAACTGCTCATCTATATAACGACTTTTTTGAATTGCATATCCTCGATTTTACACCTGAACAGATAGAACAATTCATAAGATACTGGACCAAGATTGTGGAGATTAAGGCAAGGGGAGAGGAAAGCGAATATACTTTAAAAGAGGCGGAGAGGGAAGCGGATAAACTTTTGAAAGCCATAAAAGAGAATCCAAAAATAGAATTTCTGACGGCCAATCCTCTTTTACTCACAATAATCATCTTAGTCCATCGTTACAGAGGACACCTCCCGGAAAGAAGGGTTGAGCTTTATGATGAGTGCTGTGATGTTCTACTTGGATACTGGGATATAGCTAAAGGTATAGCTGCGGAGCTTCAGCCCCGCCAGAAAAGAACTGTTTTGCAGCCTCTGGCATTCTATTTACACCAGAATGGACTGAGAGAGGAAAAAAGAGAGAAATTTATTGAATTACTTGAGAATGAACTGCCCAAAGTAGCAGTTCCCAAAGACAAAGCAGGTGATTTATTAGATGACATCAAAGACAGATGCGGAATTGTGGTTGAAACTAAACTGCGATATTTTGGTTTTACCCATCCAACTTTTCAGGAGTTCTTGACTGCCAGATATATCCTGGATAATGATTTGGAGAATTTTCTGGTTACAAAAAAGAGAGATAAATACTGGATAGAGGTAACCTTACTATATTGCGGTATGAAAGATACTACCAATCTTTTACAGAAAATCTTGAATGAAAAAGAGGATATATTTCATACTAATCTCTTTTTAGCTGGAAGATGTTTAGCTGAAAGTTCGTCAGCCTCAACTGAGATGAGAACCCGGATCACAAATGAACTATATAATATTTACTGGAATATAAACGAATTTAATCTCTCTAAGGAAACTGCTTTAGAAGTATTACAGGAGGTTAAAGACCAGAAGATAATTCAAAAATTCATTGAGAAAACCAAGGCTAAAGAGAGTTATGTTAGATGGAGTGCGGCAGATGCCTTGGGGCAGATAAAGTCAGAGCAGGCAGTTTCGCCTTTGCTTGAGCTATTGAAGGATAAAGAGAGTGATGTTAGATGGAGTGCGGCAGTTGCCCTGGGGCAGATAAAGTCAGACCAGGCAGTTTCGCCTTTGCTTGAGCTATTGAAGGCTAAAGAGAGTTATGTTAGAGGGAGTGCGGCAGATGCCCTGGGACAGATAAAGTCAGACCAGGCAGTTTCGCCTTTGCTTGAGCTATTGAAGGCTAAAGAGAGTGATGTTAGATGGAGTGCGGCAGTTGCCCTGGGGCAGATAAAATCAGAGCAGGCGGTAATGCCTTTGCTTGAGCTATTGAAGGCTAAAGAGAGTGATGTTAGATGGAGTGCGGCAGTTGCCCTGGGGCAGATAAAGTCAGACCAGGCGGTAATGCCTTTGCTTGAGCTATTGAAGGCTAAAGAGAGTGATGTTAGAGGGAGTGCGGCAGATGCCCTGGGGCAGATTGGGGATAAAAAAGCGGTGGAGAGTCTAAAGCTATTATTAAATGATACTGCATACACTATATATGGTCAGGTTAGAAAGATTGCTTTCAAAGCTTTAAAAGAGATATCTGAAAGAACTGGTACTGAAATTTATAGGATTGAATGAGGTCTCGTAGGCTGGGCTCCAAGCCCCACACTTTGAGACCTATGGATGAATTATGGATAAGATAAAAATCAAAAAACCCAAGCCCCGTAAAACCTGGTCTATCTCTCCTGTCACCCGGATAAAGGAAAGCGGCAAGGTTTATAAAAGAAAGGGGAAATTTTCTAAAAAAGAAGAAGAACAGGAAAACGATCTTTATTTCAAGTATCTGAGAAAAGAAGAGGATTTTCGATATTGCCCGCGCTGTAGCGCAGAGCTAATCAAGAAAAAGATTGACCATAACCTGAGAAAAGTCTGTCCGGTATGCGGTTTTGTGTTATACCGCAATCCTGCCCCTGCCGCAGGGGTTATCATCGAAAAAGAAGGTCAAATCGTTTTGGTCAGAAGAAAATATAACCCTTATAAAGGAGATTGGTGCCTGCCAGCAGGATTTATCGAATATGGTGAATCTCCAGAACATTGTGCAGTAAGGGAGGTAAAAGAGGAGACCAATTTAGAAATAAAGTTGACCAGCCTTTTCAGAGTCTATTCAGGTTCTGACGACCCGCGCACCCGGGCAATCCTTATAGTCTATCAGGGAGAAATCGCAAGTGGAGAACCTGCGCCAGGAGATGACGCCTCAGAAGTAAAGTTTTTCCCTGCGAAAAGCATCCCCCAGAATATCGCCTTCCAGTCCCATCGCCAGGCATTGAAAGATTACTTCTCTGCCCGGTAGGCCCACATTGCCCTCAACGTGGGTAAGCAACCGTAGCGCCCTCACCCCCGTGAGGACGACCCTCCCCAATGCTGGGCTGACATCCCTGTCTGACTTCAAAGAACAGACAAGATGTCTGTTCCACTTTTACGTTGCCTCAGGTGCGCGTAGGGGCGGAGTTTAACTCCGCCATAGCACGGAGATGTAGTTGCTCGATTTATCGAGCTAAAAACATGCCCAATAAATTGGGCAACTACAATTCGACACTCAGACTTGTAGGGGAGCTCCGTGTGAGCTTCCGAATGGCGGGAGGGGACGAGCCCCTCCCCTACGAAAAAAAAGCTTTGAAAGGTATCTTTCCCACTTCTAAAAACCTTTTTCCTCTGATTTTACCATTATAAAAATGCCCAATCTGCCGATAAAAAGAAATGAATCTTTATCTTTTAAACTCTTCTCCTGTGGAGGATGGGAATGAACAACTCTGGGGTTAACAAAAAGGACAAAACTGCCTTGGAGGAAATGGAAAGCCTCTTTCAGAAAGTCCAGACCGCACACCCCCGTTTACAAAATAACACTACTGGAAAATTTAAAAATGACGATTTAGAAGCCCTCTTAGAGGTCAGCCAGGCGATCAACTCTACTTTGGTCCTGGATGATATCCTGCAGACAGTGATGAAAAAAGCTGTCTCTTTGCTAAGAGCAGAAAGAGGTTTCCTGATGCTCTTGGATGATAAGGGAGAGTTGCAGTTCAAGACCGCGCATAATATAACCAACGAATCCTTGAATAAAGAGGATTTCAGAATCAGTATGTCGATTGCCAATAAAGTGGCTACCACTGGAGAATCGATTTACACCAGCGACGCCTTAAAGGACGAGAGGTTCTCCAAGCAAAAAAGCATCCTGGAGCTTAAGTTAAAATCGATAATGTGCGTTCCCCTGAAAAGTAAGGAGAAGATCATCGGGATTTTGTATCTGGACAACTCCTCTAAAAACAATGTATTTTTACAGAGCGACCTTTATGTTTTTGAGCTTTTTGCCGGGCAGGCTGCCATTGCCATTGAGAATGCCAAATTATACGAGAACCTCTTAGCCCTGAAAATATATAACGAAAACGTGGTCAGCCGTACCCCGATTGGCTTGATCGTGGTTGATAATAATCTCTGGATTACTATCGCCAACCAAGCTTCTAAGGAGATCTTCAAGAGGACCGGCTGGAAAGAGGACCTCTCAGACCTTTCCTTTAGCCAGGTCTCCATTTTAGATTTAGTGCCTGAAGAGGAGAAGAACAAATGGAAGAAGATCTGTTATCAGGTACTCTATACTGGCCAACCCTATGAGGAGGCAAAATCCTTCCACAAGTTCAAAGAGGAGGAACTGGTCTTATCCCTGAAGGTCAGTCCTTTGGAGAATGTTGAAAATCGGATAATGGGCTTGATCCTGGTAGTGGAGGACATCACCGATAAGGTGCTTTTAGAGAAAAGGCTTATCCAGTCCGAGAAACTGGTGGCTGCCGGGGAGATGTCAGCTTCCATAGGGCATGAGTTAAATAACTACCTTACCATAATCCTGAACAATGCTGAGCTTTTACCTTTACACTTGAAAAAAGGAGAGATCGAAAAAGTCTCCTCCAATGCCAAGGCTATCCTGGAAAGTGTCAACACTATGAAGCGCTTCACCGACGGGCTGATGGATTTTTCCAGGCTGGAAACTAAGGTGGAGAAATATGACCTGAAAAACCTGATCGAGGACCTGCTCTTCTCCTTAAAACCGCAGACCAAGTTCTCCCAGATAAAGTTCAACCCCAACTTTGACCCGGAGTTACCTATGCTGGAATTAGATGCAGGCCAGATTCAGCAGGTCTTCTTGAACCTGCTGAACAATGCGGCTGAATCCATAAAAGAAAAACCAGAAGGAAAAGGGGAGATTTGGATCTCCAGTGAATACAAGCCTGAAGAGAAAAAAATCTGGGTGAAAATAGAGGACAACGGCACGGGGATCCCGGCGGAGAACTTAAGTAAGATCTTTGAGCCGCATTTCACCACCAAAAAAGAAGGTCACGGCTTGGGGCTGGTGACCTGTCAGAAGATCATAAAGAACCATAAAGGGGAAATAAAGGTGGAAAGCCAGTTAGGGGAAGGAACCTCTTTCTTGATCAGCTTTCCTTTAAGCTCTTCTTAAATTGTTAATGACGTTAAGACCCTTTTTTTAGAAATTTGAAATTCTCCCTCTCCTATCTTTAAAAAATATTCTGAAATTATGTCAACCGAAAAAGAGTTTATTACTCCACGCTATCAAATCATAAAGGAAATTGGCCAGGGCGGCCTGGGAAAAGTCTTTGAAGTCTCTGATCTATGGGAGGGAAAAACTGTTGCCCTGAAGCTCCATTCTGCCCAAGAAGAGCAGAAAGAAGACAGCCTGGAGAGATTCAAGCAGGAGTTCAGACTGACCTCAGAGCTCTCTCACCCCGGGATAGTGGAGGTTTATGATTTCGGGTATACTATCGACAAAAGCGCCTTCTACACTATGGAGATGGTTCAGGGAGAAGAGCTCACTTCTGAAATTGCCCGGCAGGATTTAAACAGGTTTTATCAGGTAGTCTGGCAGATCTGTGACATACTGGATTACCTTCACTCTCAGGATCTTGTTCATGCCGACCTAAAACCATCCAATTTCAAGTTGACTCGCAATATTTTCTCCGTAAAACTTCTGGACTTCGGATTGGCGCGCAGAACCTTTTCTCAGGTTTCGTCCAGTACCTCAGGGACACTCGAATATATGGCTCCAGAGGTCTTCCTCGGTCGAGAAATTGACTCACGAACAGACCTTTATTCCCTGGGGATAATCTTATTTGAGCTTCTGACCTCAAGGGTCCCTTTTTCCTCTGAAGACCCTTTGATTTTGAGGTCTGACCACCTGGAGAAAACTGCCCCTCCACCGTCTGCCTTTAGACCTGAATTGCCGCAGGGTCTGGACTCACTGGTTCTGAAACTGCTTGAAAAAAAACCTGAAGATCGCTTTCAGAATATATCAGAGCTAAAAGAGGCTCTTTCGGATATTACTCCTTTCCCAGCCTGGGGATCTGAGAAGACTTCCTATTTAAACAGAATCTACGGTGGTAAGATCCTCGACCGGGAGAAAGAATACCAGGCACTGAAAAAAGAGCTGGATGAATCACTTACCCGCGGAGGAAGGTTATTTCTGATCGAGGGAGAGATGGGAATAGGTAAATCCACTCTTCTTAAATACCTAAAAAGGGAAGCCCAGCTTGAAGGGATTCTTTTTGTTCAGATAGATTGCCTCAAGGATGAGACCCACCCTCTCCAGCCCGTAAGAGAGCTTTTCAGCCGAATCTGGCCTTTTTTCCAAAAGCTTCATCCCTCATTTGGCGATAGATACGAAGAGATTTTTAAATCTTTCTTAAACGAAGGTTATGAAAAAGAAAGTCAGGCCAGTTCAGAACTGGAAAAACTCTCTTCTTTCATACTTGAGGCTTCTAATCTTTATCCTTTTGTTTTAGCTTTTGAGGACCTTCACCATATGGGAGAAGGAAGTCTGGTTTTGTTGGAGGAACTGACTAAAATCCTGGAGAAGTCTAAGCTCTTCTTATGCGGAACCCTACAAGAAGCCAATTTAGACCCAAAGGGTAAGCTTAAATCTTTGATCAACTGCCTGACTGGTTCAAATCAGTTCCACCTTCTGAGATTACCCTCTCTTACTAAGCAGAACCTGGGTAAGCACCTGTCTCAGAAGTTAGGACAGAAAACCGTCCCTGATACTTTGCTTGATTTCATTTACCGGAATTCCTCCGGGGTTCCACTTTTTGCTTTGGAAATTTTGAAGTATCTGTTTGAAAAGAAAGCCCTGTATGTTGAAAAAGGCTCCCTGAGATTTGAAGAACAACTTCTAAAAGGGCTCAATGTCCCTGACACGATCGAGAAGACCATCCTGGGTAATCTAAAAAAATACCCTGAGGAAGTCTTGAATTTTCTCAATCTGGCTTCACTTATCGGTATGGAGTTTGACCTGAACTCTATAAAATTCCTGACAGGATACGAAGAAGACAAAATATTCGAGTCTCTTTTCATCCTTCTGAAAGACCGGATTCTTATCCAGGCTCAAAAGAAAACTTCCAGCTTGGTATACGCCTTTTCTTCTCCGACTCTCCAGTCTTTAATCTACAAGAACTTCGTAGGAGAGAAGGAAGTTCTTCATCGTAAACTGGCATATTTTCTGGAGGGACGAAAATCCAGCGGAGAAGAAATCGAGACCGAGGAGATCGCTTCTCATTTCATCTTCAGCGATGATTACTTTAAAGCTTATGACTATTCCCTTAACTGCGCAATCAAAAATCAGAAGGATCTGGACTTTCCTCAGGCTCTAAAATACCTGGAAAAAGCCTTGGCGGCCGCTGAAAAACTTCCTGACGAGAAGGAGAAATCGAAAAGAACTGCTCAAGCCCTCAAGCAAAGGGGCGATCTGTTCTTAAAAAACATCGGCGATTTGAACCTGGCTTTGAAAGACTACCAGGGTATCCTGAAAACGGTAGGGCTTTCAGGGAACCTTGAATTAATTGCTGAAACCTATAAGGACTTGGGTGAACTTTTCCGGTTAAAACATGACCACCAGAATGGACTGAGCTTTTTGATTAAAGCAAAGGAGGCCTTTCAGAAACTTAAAGATTATAAAGAGGTCGCTCACACACTGAACAATTTAGGAAATATTTACTGGATAGATTCTCAATATCAAAAGGCTTTGGAGGCGTTTGGAGAAGCTCTGGAAATTCATCGATCTTTGGATAACAAGCACGATATAGCCTCCACCCTGAATAATATGGGCTCGATCTACGTCTCGCAGCATCAGTATAAAAAGGGACTGGAATATCACACGGAATCCTTGCAGATAAAAAAGGACCTGGGGAACAAAGAGGAGATAGCCAGAAGTTTAAACAATATCGGTTTTGTCTATTATCTTATGGGAAACCTGCAAAATGCTGTAAAATCTTACCTGGAATCTCTTGAGCTGAATCAGGAGATCGAAAACCAGAAGGAAATATCTATAAACCTGGTGAATCTAAGCGAGAGTTACTTTAAATTGGGGGATTATCAGAAAGCTATAGATTATGCCAGTCAAGGGTTGAAGATAGCCCGGGACATAGGCTTCCAGCAGCCAGTGGGCTATTTATTAAAGAGTCTGGCTAATATTGACCTGGAAACTGGTTCCTATCAGAGAGCATTGGCTCAATTGAAAGAGGCATTGGATCTTTCCGACGAAATAAAGGACAAGGAATTGAAAGTTTCAGTTCTGCTTTCCCTGGGAAGGTTGTTCTTTTTGTTGAACCGGGCAGAAGATGCGAATCGGTTTTTGGAAGAAGCTCAGGAGATCTCACAGCAAATAAATGACAAAAGGACCCAGATAGCAGTTGGTCGTTTAAAGGGAATACTTTTGAGAAAGCACAAAAAGACCGCCGAAGCTCTAAAGCTGCTTGAAAACTCGATCTCCCTGGCTGAGGAGCTGAACTCGTTAGAGGATAAGCTCAGCTTGAGCCTGGATTTTGCATGGGCTTATTTAGACTCAGAACAAAACCAGATGCTAGAAACCTCTCTGGAAAACGCAAAGAAGATCATCGAGCAGAATAACATGCCTTTAATTGAGTCTGAATATTATTATATGCTTTTCAGGAAGGAATTCAGGCAGGGGAATTTAAATCAGGCTTTGAAATACTCGGAAACGGCTTTGGAGAAAGCTTCAGGGCTAAATCGACTGGAAATTATCTGGAGGATTTATTATCTCAGGGGAAAGCTCTACTTTTTGAATAATGACCTGGAGAGCGCTTATAAGGAATATGAAAAGGCTGGCAAACTCATAAAAACCTTGAGCCAGAATATAGATGACCCGGAGTTAAAACAAAGCTACCTTAACGAAAAAGAAAAGCTTGATCTCCTCACCGATATAAAAAGGCTTGCAGAGGCGATGATGAGTTCGGCGTAGAAAAGGAAAAGACCACCCAGGAGCAGGGTGGTCTTTCGATTAGGAGGTGCTAATTGTCGTTACAAAAAGCAACCAGGACAAATTACTGTCCGCCGTTAGATGATAAAGGAGCAATCTTCTCCTCTAACTCCTCCACCTCCAGGATTAATTCTTTCAGCTCCATAGAATCACCTCCTCCTTATGTTCAAAATATGAACATTCGTAGATAAAAAAATCCTGCGCCTTTTAAAACATCAACTAATCTGCAAAAATTGGCTTAGATTCGAATATCCCTTTTCAAAAAGCAAGTTTTTGTGAGGAGTAATACTAATACCAAATTACCCAGCTATTTACATCCCTCTCCTCAACCATTAATCTAACCTTATGTCATCTCTTGTCAAGCAAAATCTGATGAGGAGTAAAGATTTTTTTGAGAAATATCCATCCTGCCTCAATATATTGTAAAATATCTTACTTAAAATACAAGATATAGAAAGAAAACTTTTTGCCTTCAGAACATATTTTGTGAAATTTAGAAGTCAACCACCTCAACTCTGTGAGATAATCTTCTTTTCAACATAAAATCTTTTTCTACTTGAAAGTCAGTTGAAATCAGATTTGATAAAAACACTCTCAAGCTTTTTTGAAAAAATTGGTTTTAAAGCCTTGCCAATCTGAATGGCAGAATATATAATTAACTAAATTCTCTATATGGCAATGTCTAAACTCAAATTAAAAGCAGTAAGTAAACACTTTGATAAAAATCAAGTCTTGAAGGAGATCAGCTTCGAGGTGGAGGAGGGCGAGTTTTTCGTGCTGGTAGGTCCCTCTGGTTGCGGAAAAAGTACCATCTTGAGAATGATAGCTGGATTGGAGGAGGTTTCCACGGGTGAGATTTGTCTGGATGGGCTTTTGATCAATGACCTGCCAGCCAAACAAAGAGATGTAGCTATGGTTTTCCAGAACTATGCCCTTTACCCTCATTTTACGGTATTTGAGAACCTTGCCTTCCCTTTGAAACTAAGAGGATATCCAAAAGAGGAAATCAGACTAAGGGTCTATGAGACTGCTGACATTTTGGGATTAGGCGGGATGCTTCGGAGAAAACCCAAAGCCCTTTCCGGAGGGGAAAGGCAAAGGGTGGCTTTAGGCAGGGCAATAGTCAGAAAACCAAAGCTTTTTCTTTTTGATGAGCCTTTATCCAATTTAGATGCTCTTCTCAGGGTCCAGATGAGAGGTGAGCTTTTGAAACTGCATGAGAGATTAAAGAGTTCTGTGGTTTATGTGACTCATGACCAGTTAGAGGCTATGACCCTGGGTGACAGGTGCCTGGTTTTGAAGGAAGGCACTATTCAGCAGATCGGAACACCTTTTGAGCTGTACAGTTCACCTTCTAATATCTTTGTGGCTTCCTTTATAGGAACGCCTTCAATGAATCTGCTTAAAGGTATTCTGATTTCTTCTCTGGAATTTACCTTTGGGGACAGGCAAAGACTCTCTCTTCCGGGGAAATTTGAAAAGGATTTGAAGGAGTACGCTGGCAGGGAAATCTGCCTGGGAATAAGGCCTGAGGATGTAAGGATTTGTAGAGAAAGCCAGAATCTAAAATTCGAGTTGGAGCAGATCGAGCCTGTCGGTGCAGAGGCTTTCCTTTATTTTAAAGCCGGAGATCAGAAATTAGTAACCAGGGAAAGATTCTATGAAAACCTTCAACCTGGTATTTTCACAGAATTGTCTTTTGACCTGAATAAGGCATTATTCTTCGATTTGAAAACGGGAGAAAATATTTTTAAACTGAGAATTGATAATAGATAAATGGGAAGTTTGCAGGAAAAAAACCGGGGCTATGGTTCGATTTTTCGGAATCTGAATTTCTTTTCAATCTGGATAGGCCAGACTATCTCAGTGGTCGGCGATTTCTTGTATATGATCGCCCTGATGTGGTGGGTCCTGGAAAAAACCGGCTCCACTGCCGCTATGGCTACTGTGGCTATCTGCTCTTCCCTGCCTGCCATCATCCTGGGACCTTTTGCTGGAACATACGTTGACCGGGTGGATAAAAGGAGGCTTTTGATCCTGATGGACCTGGGACGTGGGGTGCTGATCACTGTACCTGGAGTGCTTTACTTCTTGAATCAACTTCAGGTCTGGCACATATTTGTAATCGCAGCCTTCCTTTCATCTATGTCAACCTTCTTTAACCCCGCCTTAGCCTCATTCCTACCGGTGATAGTGAATAAGGAGCAGTTAGTCCAGGCTAACTCCATATCTCAGATGAGCAGCAACTTAAGCGGAATCATCGGGCCTGCTTTAGGAGGAGCACTGGTCGCTCTTTTTGGAGCTGGAACAGTGATGTTTTTGGATGCTTTAAGCTTTTTCGTCTCGGGTATCGCCATATTTCTGGTGAGAGTCAAAGTTGAGCAGGTTTTTCCTTCAGAGGCGAGAAAAAGATTCCTGCAGGAACTCCTGGATGGTCTGAATTTTATCCGTAAAGAATCAGGGATACTGGGACTCGTGGTCTTATTCTCCATTCTTAATTTCTTCGTGGCTCCAGTAGGGGTTTTAATACCGTTGATGGTTAAGAAGATATTTAAGATGGGAGCAGAGGGGTTCGGGGTGCTTGGCTCAAGCATCTCTGTAGGAATGGTTCTGGGCAGCCTTTTCCTCGGGATGATTGGCGGAGTTAGAAGAAAAGGAACCTTTATAATGATAGGAATAGTTGTAGCCGGGTCCTTTTTAGCCCTGTTCGGAGTCTCGGAATCCTTCTGGACCTCGATCTTTCTTCTGGGCGGGTGCGGGTTTGGGTTCTCTTTTGCCAACATCTTAGTCCCGGTCGTGTTTCAGTCCAAAATACCACACGAGAAACAAGGCAGGGTCTTCGGCACCCTGGGAACAATTAGCGGAGGCTTAAGACCGCTCTCTTTAGCTTTGGTAGGAGTCCTGGGAGGGCTTTTACACGTCCAGATGATTGTTTTTTTAAGCGGGGTTTTAGTTGCCCTGGGTGGATTAACCGGGTTTTTGATACCGGGGATAAAGAAGTTATAGCTCTTTTATCTTCCCCCGGTTGGAAAGGGCAAAAGAGAGATGCTCTAACTCCATTGCCATATTGACCGTGCGCAGGACCACATTATCCGGGACCTTGAGGTTGGTGGGAGCGAAGTTAAGAATAGTATGAACTCCGGCTAATACTACCTCATCCAACACGCTCTGGGCAGCAGGAGCTGGAACAGCCAGGACCACAATCTCGATTTTGTCTTCCTTCAGTTCTTTAGCCAGATTCCTTACATCTGAGACCAGGATCCCCTTGTGATTTTTTCCGATCTTCCTCTGGTCGTTGTCGAATATCTTCTTTATGACAAACCCCTGCCTGGGAAATTCCTTGTAGGAGACTAAAGCTGAGCCCACGTTTCCCACCCCCACCAGAGCCACATTCCAGGTCCGGTTCAATCCAAGGATAGAGGCGATCTTATCCTTAAGCTCGTTCACCGGATACCCCAATCCCCTTGTCCCAAAGCTCCCAAAAAAGGAGAGGTCTTTCCTCACCTGGGCTGGGGTGAGCTTATCCCTTCTGGCCAGCTCTTTGGAGGAAACCGTGATATACCTTTCCCTCTGCAGGCTTATCAGGGTGCGATAATAAAGGGATAGCCTATGGATCGTGGATTCTGAGATTTTTCGCATAACGTTGTGAATACTTTCACATATTTTATCGGCAGAACGAAGGTTTGTCAAGCAAAAAATCTTGAATAAAAGACTTTTTTTTAGGCTTTGAACCAGATGAATGATTCCACGCGTTGCCAAAGGATTGGCAACGCTACAGATTTCTGGAGTCCATTCCAAAGCCAAAAGAAAGATTTGACAAGGGTGACTTTTTTCCTTATAGTTGTCTGAAACTGGAGCAGATAATGGAAAAAGAAAACTTGAACATAAACCCCTCAATCTTCAAGGCTTATGACATAAGAGGAATCTATCCTCAGGAGATTAACGACGATATCGCTTACCTGATCGGCAAGGCTTTCGTCCGATATCTCAATCCCAGAATAGTGGTCATAGGTCGGGATATGCGGCTCTCCTCAGATACCCTGTTCAAAAGCCTTGTCCGTGGGATAACCGAGGCAGGCGCAGATGTAATAGACATAGACTTGTGCACTTCTGATGCTCTGTACTTTACGGTCGGCAAATTCGGATACGATTCCGGAGCAATGATTACCGCCTCGCACAATCCGCCGGAATATAACGGGATAAAGATGTGCAGGGAGGAGGCTGTCCCTTTAAGTGGCAAAGAGGGGATTGAGCAGATCAAGGAAATCATACTTAAAAGAGATTTTTCAAACCCGGAGAAAAAAGGTGAGGTCAGAAATCAGGATATCCAGCCCGATTACATACAGCACCTTTTATCTTTTATCGAACCGCAGAAAATCAAGCCTTTTAAGATAGTAGCCGATGCCGGGAACGGAATCGCCGGAAAGGTTCTGCCTGATTTTTTCTCCCATCTTCCCTGCAAGCTGATTCCGATGTTCTTTGAACTGGACGGCTCTTTCCCTAACCACGTGCCCAATCCTATGATTCCGGAGAATATGGTCCCCCTGAGGAAAAGGATTTTAGAGGAGAAAGCTGATTTCGGCGTGGCTTTTGATGGTGATGCGGACCGGATGTTTTTGGTAGACGAGAAGGGAGTAACCCTGGGTGGAGATATAGTTGCTGCCCTGGTGGCTAAGAGGCTTCTTCAAAAGGAAAAAGGCGCAACCATATTATACAATGTTCCCTGTTCCAGGACTGTTCGTGAGGTCATTCAGCAAAACGGAGGGATACCCATCCGCACGCCGGTGGGACATGCGCTGATTAAGCCCCTGATGAAAAAATATAATGCCATCTTCGGAGGGGAGCATTCGGGTCATTTCTATTTCCGCCAAAACTATTTTGCTGATTCTGGTATGATCGCCCTATCAGTCTGTTTGGAGCTTCTCTCCGAAGAGGACAAGCCGCTTTCTCAACTGGTAAGCTCTATCGACCATTATTTCAGGACTGGAGAGATAAACTCCAGGGTAGAAAATGTTCCAAAGAAGCTGAAGGCAATCGTATCTCAGTATAAGGACGCTAAAATAGACCACCTGGACGGGATAACCATCGAATATCCTGACTGGTGGTTCAATGTGAGACCCTCCAATACCGAGCCTCTGCTCCGCCTGAATCTGGAGGCAAAAACCAGTGAGCTTTTAGAACAAAAGAAATCAGAGGTTTTGAACCTTATCCATTCCTGAATAGATTCTTGAAAAGCTCTTTTTTTGCAGGGCTGGTCCGCCGGTGGCGGACTGTCTACGATGGCATAAAGTATTGATTTCACGTAGGTCGGGCAACCTGCCCGACTTTCCCTCTGTATTTTTTGGAAATCCTTGAAATTTGAGACTGCCTGTAGTTGCTTGATTTATCGAGCAAGAGAATGCCTAATTAATTTGGTAACTACAATCAGTTTTTTTCTATATCTCCTCAAGTAATCTCAAAAAAATACGATAAAAAGATATGGAGACTTAAGTTCACACCCACAAACTCGAGGTCCGTATGAAACAAGGGACGAAGGTTTTGATCGTGGATGACGAGGAGAAGGTACGTCAGCTGATGATCGATACTTTATCCGCACTGGGTTACAACACCTTCGGAGCCAAGGACGGAGAAGAGGCTTTGACCCTTTTAGACCAGCAGAAGATGGATCTGGTAATAGCCGATATCAAATTGCCCAGGATGAACGGCTTTTCTCTTCTGGAATCGATTAAAGCAAAAAATCCATCCCTGCCAGTCCTGCTTATTACCGGGTACAATTTCAATTTCACTATGGAACAGGCGCTGCAGAAAGGGGCAGACGGTTTTCTGGCCAAGCCCTTCCGCATTGGAAAGATCGAGGAGGCAATCCAGAATCTTATGGGACACAAAAGACCGGAGATTGAAAAGAAATCTGTACTTAAAAGGATTCTGGTAATCGATGATGACGAGATCCTGAGGAATATGCTCATCGACACCCTTTCCTCTCTGGATTATCTTCCTTTTGCGGCTGAGGATGGTGAAAAAGCCTGGCAGATTTTGCAGGAGCAGCCTTTTGATCTGATCATCACCGATATCAAGATGCCGCATATGGATGGGATAACCCTGATGAAGAGGCTTAAGGAGAAGAACCTTAAAACTCCGGTGATAATGATCACCGGATACTCCAACGCCTACCCGGAGGACAAAGCCTTAAATGAGGGCGCGGACGGATATTTAGCCAAGCCCTTCCGCATCGAGAAGATCGACGAGCTGATGAGGAACCTCTTTCTAGAGAAAGAAGAGGTTTAAGAAATGTAGCGGAGGTCTTCAGACCTCCATTTGTTTTT
>JALHSU010000149.1 GCA_022865345.1 Candidatus Zixiibacteriota bacterium | reverse complement strand
TTTTAATCCAGAGATTAAAACCTGGAGAAAGGAGTCTTAAGGCAGATTGTTTTTTGAGGAGGTTCAAGCAGGACAATTATTTTCAGAAGGAGCGCATCTTCTTTGAAAGGAGAATAAGAGTATGTCTAAAGGGACAGTAAAGCGGCTAATGAGAGAAAGGGGCTTTGGATTCATCTCGGCTGAGGATGGCAGGGAGATATTTTTTCATCGCTCAGAACTTCAGAACGTAGATTTCGATAAATTAGAGCAGGGAGATAATCTGGAATTTAACGTAACCAAGGGGGACAAAGGTCCCAAGGCTACCGACATCAAAAAAACCAGCGCCTAGAGGATTAGCTTTCCGACACTTGGTCAAATTAAAACTCCAGAACAGAAGGATAAAATGAGGATTCTTTTAATAACTCCTTCTTTGGACAAAGAGAGGAGCCGGTTCTTGAGAACGCCTCAGCTTACCCTGGGTGTCATCTCTGCCTTGACTCCGGCTGAGATAGAGGTAGATACGGTTGATGAGGAGATTGAGCAGGTCAATTTTGACAAGCACTATGACCTGGTGGGAATCTCCTGTATGACTGCAGCAGCTCCTCGAGCTTACCAGCTCTCTTCGGTTTTCCGGGAAAAGGGTGCTAAGGTGGTTTTGGGGGGGATTCATCCTACAGTTATGCCCCAGGAAGCGATCACCCATTGCGATTGTGTAGTCATAGGTGAGGCGGAAGGATGTTGGAGCGAGCTCTTAGAAGATTTCAGACAGAATCGGTTAAAGAAGTTTTACCGATCTTTCGATTTTGACTTAGCCAAATTCCCCATACCCAAGCTGAACCACAATCACACTCCCTTTCATGTGAGCCCCATCCTCTGCACCAGAGGTTGTCCCTATGATTGCGAATTCTGTTCGGTTACTGGCCTTTATGGAAAAAAGTTTAGGCACCGTCTGATTCCAGACATTGTGAAGGAAATAGCTACAAGAGGTGGCAAGAAATTCTTCTTTTTAGATGACAACATCATAGGGGATGTTAAATTTGCCAAGGAGTTATTCACCGCTCTTTCGGATTTGAGAATTCGCTGGGTCGGTCAGGCATCCATATCCTTGGTCAAGGATAAAGCTTTGCTGGAGCTGGCGGAAAAATCCGGCTGTGCCGGTTTGTTTATCGGAATAGAGTCAGTTTCCTCTCATAATCTAAAGAGGCTCCGTAAATCTCCGAATAATGCTGAAGAATATAGCCAGGCTATCAAGATCATCCAGGATCAGGGGATTTTGTTCGATGCGTCATTAGTGTTCGGCTTTGATGATGATGATAAAAGCATATTCGAGAAGACCCTGGACTTTCTTGATAAAAACAGAGTCGCCATTGCTACTTTCAATATTTTGACCCCCTATCCGGGTACAGCCATCTTCGAGAGATTCAAGAAAGAAGGAAGGCTTTTAAGTCAGAACTGGCAGGACTATAACCACAGAACTGTGGTTTTCAGACCAAAAAATATGAGCCCGGAAGAGCTGGCCGAAGGTTTTCTCTGGTCAGGAAGGAATTTTTATACCAAAGCTTCAATATTCACCAGATTTTTTCATAACTTTACTCATCCGCTGATCTATTTTTCTGTTAACTGGGGGATCCGGAATGGTTTTAAAAATAAAAAAGTCGAAGATTTCCTGCCGCACCCCAGCCTCATAGGTCCGGTGCCCTGCGCACCTGACACTAAGATTTTAAGTTGAGTCAAAAGCTTACTCTTCACCGTAGGGGATTCCTGGTGACTAACGCATTGAGATCAAAATGTGTTAGGAATAGGTCCTGACACAACACAAAAGCAAAAGGATTAGAAAGTGCCGCGCAGAAAACCTGATTACTCGAACTGGGAAAAGGATAAGCTCATCGCCCGCATCCAGGAACTCGAAAAGCGGAAAAAATACGGGTTGGTGTGGGATGAAGAACGGGAACCTGAAAAAGTAGTGCAGCAATGTAAAAAACAACTTCCCGTTTTGAAGGAAGTTAAAAGCAAAGCCATAAAGAACGACCCTGAAAAACCTACACATATCCTTATCGAAGGCGACAATTACCACGCCCTGTCTGTGTTGAACTATACACACGAAAAAAGTATTGATGTGATTTATATTGATCCTCCATTCAACACCGGTGCAAGAGATTGGAAATACAACAATAATTACGTCGATAATAATGATTTATTTCGCCATAGCAAATGGCTATGCATGATGAACCATAGATTAAAAATAGCAAAAAACTTATTAACCGAAGAAGGAGTAATGATAACAGCAATCGATGATAACGAACATGCTACACTAAAGCTTTTGCTTGAAGACCTAATGCCGCAATACACACATGAAGTTGTGGTGGTTAATCATCATCCTCAAGGTTCAGGAGGAGCAAATGTTTCCGCAACCCATGAGTATGGAATAGTATCTGTTCCAAAGGGGAAACATTTGTTTGTTGGGGAGTATATTGGAGAAAGAATAGAAGAATGGAGTTTGATTAAAGCTGGAGCAGGAAAAGACTACTATCGAGTGGGACGTCCAAAAATGTTTTTCGCTATACATGTTGATAAAAAAACCGGTATGGCTGTGGATGCAGGTCCCGAATTAAGTATAGAAGATAAATACGAGACAGACGATACAAAAGAAGGCTTTAAAAGGGTATACCCGATCGATTCTAACGGTCGAGAAAGACGCTGGAGATACGGCAGAGAAACTATGATTAAACTCATACGGGAAGGTAGAATAGTAGGATCAAAACCCTCACTAAGCATGAAAGTTATTATGCCCCGCAAAGGGTCACTCAAGCCGATATACAGTAATTGGGTCGATTCAAAATATAATGCTGGTCCACATGGGACTAATTTGTTAAAGAATATACTACCTGATACAAACTTCCCATTTCCCAAGTCTTTATATACGGTTATTGACTCTATTGCTGGTGCATCACGTATTAAAAAAAATTGTATAGTTCTCGATTTTTTCGCTGGCTCGGGCACAACAGCCCATGCGGTTCTTGAAATAAATAGACTTGATAATGGTAATAGACAATTCATTCTTTGTACAAATAATGAAGGGGATATATGCGAAAAGGTCTGTTACCCAAGAGTTGAAAAAATCATAGAAGGATACACAGCAGATAGTAAAACCTCAACATTATTATTCGACAAGAAAATATCACTTAGGGGTCTCTCAAAAACTGTAGATATTTTAGAAGAAATCGAAAATGTCAAAAACACACATTCAGATTCATTCGATAAGTTTGAAATAAAATTTGAAGACAATACGATAAGAGTTTTTGGTGTTACTAATAAAGAAAACATAGTACAAGGATATGGCGGCAATCTAAAATATTTCAAAACTGATTTCGTCCCCGCCCAGCCTACCGATAGAAACAAAGCAAAACTGACCAAGCAATCGGTAGAAATGCTTTGTCTGAAGGAAAGCACTTTTGAGTTAGTAAGTGAAACGGACACCACCAAAATTTTTAAGAGCACCGAAAAATACACAGGAATTTTATTTGACGAGCAGAAAATCCCGGAATTCAAGGAACATATCAAAGATTTTGATAAACCGGTGAGGGTTTACATTTTTTCACTTGGTGACGATGATTTTATCGAGGAATTTGAAGAATTGCACGATAAGGTAAAGGTTTGTTCTATTCCTGCCGCCATTCTTCGGGTATATAAAAGGATTTTCAAATGAAACAGTTAGATTATCAGTTAGACGCCATTCAGAAACTGAAGAACAAATCAGACGAGTTATTAAACCTTCACGGTAATCACACCGTCGTTTTCAAAGCCCCTACCGGTTCCGGTAAAACGGTGATGATGGCAGAATATCTTAAATATCTTGTGGAATATCGAAACGATGGTAAAGTATTTTCGTTCATCTGGACGGCTCCGCGTAAACTACATACCCAAAGCAAGGAAAAACTGGAAAAACACTACCATGATTCAAAAGCATTAAAATGTGTCAGTTTTGGTGATCTTTCGGACAGAATGATCGGTGAAAATGAAATCCTGTTTTTGAACTGGGAGAGTATAAACCGGGAAGACAACATTTATTATCGTGAAAATGAGCAGGAATTTTTTTTGGAAAAGGTCATTGAGAACACAAAAGATGACGGACGCATCATCGTGCTCATTATCGACGAAAGCCATCACACCGCAGGCGCCGAAAATACGCAGGGATTGATTGCGATTATCAATGCCAAGCTTACGGTTGAAGTTTCCGCCACACCGAAAATTTCCGGCGATGAAGTTGTAACAGTTTACCGTCAGAAAGTGGTGGAAGAAGAAATGATAAAGAAACGGATTGCCATCAATCCCGATTTTAAGAATACTATTCTTCAGCAGTTGCCCAGTGGGGATGTGAAAGTGAAAAGCGATGCCGAAGAATCCACCAATGAATTTGTTATTCGTAAGGCACTGGAAGAACGTAAAAAACTGGCAAAACTGTTTGAAGATGAAGGTTCAAATGTAAATCCGCTAATGCTGATTCAATTGCCTGATCGTCGCCATGGTCAGTTGGATTTCAAAGATGAGATTATTGACATTTTGAAAGACAATCACGACATCACAGTAGATAACGACCGGCTTGCTGTGTATTTATCGGAAGATAAAGAAAACCTGTCGACTATTACCAAGAACGACAGTCCCGTTGAAGTAATGATTTTCAAGCAGGCCATTGCTTTAGGTTGGGACTGCCCCCGTGCTTCCATTCTGGTTTTATTCCGTGATTGGCAAAGCATTGTTTTTTCCATTCAGACAGTTGGCAGGATTATGCGAATGCCTGAACTAAAGCATTATGCCAATGACGATCTTAATGTTGGTTACATCTACACCAATTTGAGCGATATTTCTATCCACCAGGATATTACCGACGGTTACGCCACCATTTACCACCCACAGAGAAATGATGATATTTACGAAGATATTCAATTGCAGTCTTGTCATTCAGTACGTCAACGTGAGCGAACACGTCTAGCCCCCAAATTCATGAAACACTTTCTTATAGCTGCAGAAGAACTGGATTTAAAAAACAAGATTTCAACGGATATTGCCCAAATTACCCACCAGTTAATCACGGACGGTGTTATTTCGAACCCCGATGAAGAATTTGAACATTTACAGGAAGAACGAACAGACACATCTGAGACGCACATCAGCGAAACCGTTGAACGGAAACTGAATGAAGAAGAAATACAGCATTTGTTTGATCAGTTTTCCTTCGATGCCCTCTCCCCGCTTTATCCTGAAGAACGGTCAATTAACCGCATAAACAAATCCATTTATGAATTCTTCAAGAATGAATTTCCGATGAAATTTCAGTATGCAGGTGTAGATGAACAGATGGTTGTTTTGGCAGATGTAAATCGTCAGCGTTTCTTGGATGTGATCAATCTTTCTAAAGAGAAATACCTGGAAGAGGTAGAAAAACGGGCCAGAGAATTAGCCATTGATGAAATTTGGGAAATTCCGCCTTCGCTTAGTTATTCGTTTGAATACACGAAACGGCATTTGGATCTTTCTATAATGCAGCCCTTTTATGAAAAAACGAATGCCTCCACGGTTGAGAAGAAATTCGCCAAGTTCCTAAACGACCAAAAACATGAAATCGAATGGTGGTTCAAAAACGGCGAACGGGATAGGACATTTTTTGCTGTTCCGCGAAAAGAAGGCGAAGATTACGTTCCGTTTTATGTGGACTGGATAGTTAAATACAAGAATGGTCGAATCGGTCTTTTTGATACAAAAGCAGGTATAACGGCAGAAACAGCGGGTTCACGATCAGAAGGATTATTCAAATACATTAAAGAACAGAATCAAATCGGGAAAAACTTATTCGGTGGGATAGTCATTGAAAAGAATGAAACCTTTTGGCTTCATTCAAAGAAAGAATACCAGTATGATGAGAATGATCTTATTGGTGCAGGATGGGAAATTCTTTCCTAAACCAAATGTTCTTGAACGAACGCACAATAAAGCGCTGCATCTGACCGCCACTCCGCTGCGCTTCATAGCGGCAGACTTGTAGGTCGGGCTGTCGACAGACTGCCCGACAACAACCTAACCCGTAGTCTCTCTTACCTCAAGCAGCAAATTCGCCACAACTTTAATGGTGAAAACCATAGCGCCACCTTTTATTGGGGTGACGAATATCTTTTGCATGCACAGAACCCCCCTTAAGGGAGAAGAAGAATCATATGAACCATCTGATTGATACCGACGATAAAGAAGTCGAAGATCCTGAGCTTCATCAAGGGGAAGACCCTGCGCTGTTGAAGTTCTTGGAAACATTGATCGAGAAGAGCATTAAAAGATTAGAAGATAAATCCTGTAAGCCGAGAATCCAGGATGCCTTAAAAGCTATCCAGCTTAAACAGAAGATGGTTAAAACCTCGGAAGCCGAAAAAATCTTTTGGCAGGAAATAGAAGCAATAAGAAGAGAAGTATTGCCAAAACTTTATACTGAATCTATCAACCTGGAAGCTCAAATTCAAAGTACCATCATAGGGCTTAAACAATTGGTGAAAAATGGCATTCTTCCGGTTAAAACCATTACCGACACTTTTAATCAAGGCAAATCTAAAGAAAGCCAGCTTACATATCACCGAATTGGCCGGCTCCTTTCCTCCATGGGATTCAGAAAGGCGAAAACCCAAACCGGAACCTACGCCATCCTCTGGGATGACAATCTTCTATCTCAAAATACATTTTCTAACGATGAAAAAAATGTAAAACAACCACCAGTAAGTCCAGTAAGTCCAGCAAGTCAGCTGGTAGGTCAAGAGCCCCAGGCTCCTGACCTACCACTGGTTCTCACCTCAGATGACAATAAAAAACCCCGCTTTTTCAAGCGGGGTTCGTCAATGCGGCTAAATCATTTACTGCAATTTAACTACATTTATAGCCTGGGGTCCTTTGGGACCCTCTGTGGTATCGAAACTAACTCCGTCTCCCTCATTCAGACTCTTATAGCCCTGTGACTGAATAGCTGAATAATGGACGAAAACGTCCTTATCCCCATCATTAGGCTGGATAAAACCGAAACCTTTAGCCTCGTTAAACCACTTCACTTTACCTTCTGCCAATACTTTCTCACCACCTTTCATTTAAAAACTTGAAAACAAAAAAGCCACCGAAACCTACTTGCACATCAGGCTTCCGTGGCTAATTATCTCTTGTAAATCAATCCTAACGACTGCAATAACCTCAAAAAACCTTAGAGCTTTTGATATTATACGTAATCAAAGGTGATTTGTCAAGCAAAATTCTAAAATATGTCAACGCTAATTAAAAATGTCTGAGCACAGTGACCCTGATCAACATTTCTAAGCTCTGGTTCTTTTCCTCGTCCGAGGCCTGATCAAAAAAAGCCAGCTCAATAATCCTGAACCAAGTAGAATGACCGTTGCCGGTTCAGGTATAGGAGCAAAAGTCCTGGCAACCTGTAATGGTGTTCCATACATATTGCAGAAAAACGGCCGGTCATTCCCGGAGACTAATCTATAGTCACCAAAATAATCCATACTAAGGATTATGTTCTGGTTCCCGGTGTAGCCTTTAGTGGTAAAAGAAAATCCCCTGGATCTATTCCACTGCCTGACAGACCACCAGTCCCTCAAAAAATCTCCCAAATATAGTCCGGTCTGATTTCTCGTATCCGAAGCAATGTTAGTACCTCCAGCGGAGACAGACACGATATCCACAGCATTATCCCACCAAAGATTGAGCCCCAGACCCAAGGTTCCGATTCCTGAAGATACTTTTTCATAAGATCCATTGCCGCAATATGGTCCTGTTTCATACGGAAATAAATTGTCAAT
>JALHSU010000148.1 GCA_022865345.1 Candidatus Zixiibacteriota bacterium | reverse complement strand
GCCGCATCTATTGCCTCCCTTTTAATTACGACTGAGTGTGTGGTAGCGGAAAAACCCGAGGAGAAAAAAGCATCGATGATGCCACCCGGCGGCGGTGGATACGGTGATATGTACTAAAAACAATAACGAATGACGAATATCAGATAACGGATAAAATATAGGGGCGACATAGTAGGTCGCCCCTTTCTTATTTTCCCTCTACTTGTAGGAGAGGGAAAGGGTGAGGCAATTCTCGTGCTGACCGTTGGTTTTGTGACCAACGGTCTAAGATCTGTTAGGGCAGACCCCAGTGCCTGCCCTTTTTATTTTCGCAGTGCAACCCTTTTTGGGTCACAAATGTTTCCGAACTCCTAAGTCGTCGAAGTACTGCATATTATCTTCTAAGAGTCAAAGCGTCGGCTATACTAGAGTTCAATTTCTTTAGAGACTTTATCAGCTTTGCTTTTTCCTCGTTAGTGTAATAATGGTAAGTTTCTCTTACGACTGTGCCTGGTTCCAGTTTCGTTCGAATTTTGCCTTCCTCAGAAAATGAACTTCCAAATTTAACGACATTAAGATGTTCGGTATCATATAGGCCTCCATCCTGGTCCTCGTATAGGTGCAAACTGTATGCAAAATACGCACGTGAAAAAGGTACATCTTCCCAGACGGTTAAAATAGTTAGTGTTTCGCCTGGTGCTATTGGGCGTCTTCTAACATATGCTGGCTCGCTGTCCTGCGAGACAGAAGGTATCTTATCATCTAATAGATTATTCCGGAAGTCGAGATCAGATTTGCTTAAATAGGACACGTAGCCCAAGTATATAAGTACCCCAAGTCCTTTGTTCACGATCTGTTCAGTATATCCAAAATCAAAATACTTCGTTGGTGTAAGGTCCGAATGGTTGACCACCGCGAGGTCGGGGCGTTGATGCGTAAACCTGACTATGGCTAATGGTCGATATGACTGTCGTACAGTGCTTAACGCTATTTCATTCGATTTTCTCAACTCGCCAAATTCACTGATCAGATAACATAAACCGATCAAGCCTCCTACAGCCATGATAATTGTTGCGATGGCGTTCCATTTTTCCCAATTGCACTTCATTTGCAGTTCCTCCTTGTAGAATGGCAATATAAAATTACACCTTTCTTCAAGAAAAATCAAGCTCTAACAGTAAAAAAGTGTTTGACTATTCTTCCCGAATTTCATTATGATTAAACTAAAGAAGCTTTGATTTCGTTTAATTTTTAACGGGCAGGGTACCCGCCCTACGAGAGATATAATTCCCTCTCCCCTCGTGGGAGAGGGTTAGGGTGAGGGGGAAATAAAATGATCTCACCCTCCCTTTATCCCTCCCATTAAGGGAGGGAAAGAGTGACGATCGTCCTCACAAAGTGAGGACGCTACACAAAAACTTATGGACCTTTTCGAGAAACAAAAGGAAAAAAGAGTCGAAGAAACTCCTTTAGCTGACCGGATGAGACCCAGGAACTTTGAGGAGTTCATGGGGCAGAAGCATATTCTGTCTGAGGGGAGTGTCTTGAGAAAAGCTATAGAAAAGGGGGAGCTTCAGTCTTTGATCTTCTGGGGACCCCCGGGCACAGGTAAAACCACTTTAGCTTTTATAATTGCCAACTATACCGGAGCGGATTTCAGAGCCTTTTCTGCAGTAACCTCAGGCATAAAGGAAATCAAAGAGGTAATCGCCGCTGCTACCAGACAGAAAAACCTCTATAACAAGAAAACCATTTTATTTGTGGACGAAATCCACCGGTTCAACAAAGCCCAGCAGGATGCCTTTTTACCTCATGTGGAGAAAGGGAACATAATCCTGATTGGAGCCACAACTGAAAACCCCTCTTTTGAGGTAATCTCCGCCTTACTTTCCAGGGCAAAGGTTTATACCTTAAATCCTTTAACTGAGGAAGACCTTAAGGAAATCGTAAATCGAGCTTTGACTGATAAAGAACAAGGTCTGGGGAATTTAAAAGTAAACCTGGAGGAAAAAGCCAAGGATTTTATCGTCCAGATGG
>JALHSU010000147.1 GCA_022865345.1 Candidatus Zixiibacteriota bacterium | reverse complement strand
GTCAAAACGCAAAAAATGCTTGATTCATCAACCTCTACAATCTTTGCATCGACCTCAAACTTTGCAGTCAACTCCCGGAACTGATCCGGCACTACTGTCGTTGCGTTGAAACCATCTTTACAGACAATCAGCCCATCACCTGTCTTCCCATAGTCTATTTCTCCAACCAAACCTGCTTTCGACTGGAGTTTGAACCATTCCAACCTGTGTTCCCAGAACTTATCAGAATAACTTGAAAATAGAATTTTCCCCCTGCGCTTGGTTACCCGAATACTTTCCCGGATTAAATCTTTTTGATTAACATGAAAAGCTGAAATCCCGTTCTGTACACAGATAACCCGATCAAAGGTCTGATCCAGGAACTGAAGCTGAACTGCATCCATTTTCAGCAGAATGCAGTTCTTAGAGTCCCTCAGCATTTTCTTTCCAAGGAGCAGACTATCAATCGAGGTGTCAACCCCTATTGCCATTTTAGCTTTTTGAGCGATCTGTCCAAGAACCCGACCGTAACCGCATCCTAATTCAAGAACCGTATCAGACGAACGGATATTCTGAAGAACGTACTCCATCTCAGCCTTTAGATATTGTTTAACCCTGGGTGGAGCAATCTCGTAACAGAATTTCAGCCGCTCGGCGCTGAGTTTATCGCGATAATAGTCGCTCATATTTCTAATTTGATTTTTAACCATGCCTGTAGGGGCACGACGCGTCGTGCCCCTACCCATCTCAGAAAATCACCTCATTTAAATTCAATTCCATCCCATCTGAGGCAGCAATCACCTCGGTCTTTAATTCTTTTTTTATCTGCAGAGCTAATTCCCAGGGTTTGGCTTTGATCATGGTCATCCCGAAATGAGTCAAAATGGCTATTTGAGGCTTACAGCCCTTGATTATGTTTTTAGCATCTTCTAAATTCAGATGATCCAACTTGAGTTTCTTTGCTCCTTCTGGCTCGTATCTTACGACATTAATAATTATCAGCTCACTTCCGGAATGCGCCTTTGTCAGTTCCGGAAAGAATCTGGTGTCCACGATAAATGAAACTCTGTATTTTAAAGACTTAAAAATTAAACCGTAAGCCTCCACCCCGTGAATATGCCTTAATGGCGTTGATAAATTAATTCCATCGAGCGTATACTCGCCTCCAGCTTTCAGAATATGGATTTTCTCCACAAAACTTCTGACATATTTCAAAACCACTGGATCCTCGTTCAAAGCATCAGCAGGACAAAAAAGTATTCCTTTTCTTTTGAATCCGCCTTCGGTCATCGCCTCAATCATAATGTTGATATCATTGGAATGGTCAATATGACGATGAGTTAAGACAATCGCATCCAATTTTGACGGGTCTAATTTCGGCTTGCTGGTAAAACATTTGACTAAAGCACCGGGTCCAGGATCGATGAAAAAATTCTTGTTGTCCAGAGTAAGCCAGACTCCACCTGAAGCCCTCAACTGTTTGGCTACCACTATCCTCGCCCCGGCAGTGCCTAAGAATTTGATCCGGTTTGGTGATTCTAATTTCTTATTCTTATTTGTCATGTTGAGCGTAGCGAAACATCTAATACTAAGAAGTTAATAGATTCTTCGTCCCCTTCGGGCTCAGAATGACTCATATTACGGACAGTGTCATGCTGAGCGAAGCGAAGCATCTGACCCATTTGCCACCCTCATTTTATTCCATACTCTTTCATCTTTAACCTCAAAGTATTCCTGTGAATACCAAGAAGCTCTGCTGCCTGAGTCAGGTTCCCTCCTGTTTTTTCCAGGACTTTCAAAATTTGACTCTTCTCTAACTCTTTAAGTGAAAAATCAGATGGAAAATGCTCTGTTTTCTGAAAACTCAAATAGGCTAAGTCCGGTTTATCTATTGCCTCTCCCCTGCCCAAAACTATTGCCCTTTCAATCGCATTCTCTAATTCGCGGATATTTCCGGGCCAGGGGTAAGACAACAAAATATCTTTGGCATCTGTTGTGATCCCCTGAATTTTCTTTCCGGTTTTCTGATTATATTTCTGAATGAAATGTTCAACCAGGGGTAGAATGTCTTCTTTTCTTTCGCGCAGAGGAGGAATTAAAATAGAGACCACATTTAGTCTGTAATACAAGTCTTCCCGAAAACTTTTCTCCTTGATCTTCCTCTCCAAATCCTGATTGGTTGCCGAGATTATCCTGACGTTCACTTTAATTGTTTCTTTGCCACCCAGTCTCTCGAACTCCTGAGTTTCGATTACCCTGAGAAGCTTCACCTGAGTCTCAAGGGAGAGATCTCCTATCTCATCTAAAAATAAGGTGCCCTCATCAGCTAACTCGAACCTCCCTTCTTTTCTGCGGGTAGCTCCAGTGAAAGCCCCTTTCTCGTAACCGAAAAGCTCCGATTCAAGTAGAGTCTCAGGTATAGCCGCACAGGATAAAGAGATGAAATTTCTTGAAGCCCTGTCACTTAAAGTATGGATTGCTCTGGCTACCAACTCTTTGCCGGTTCCGCTATCCCCCCGGATCAAAACAGTGGAATCAGTTTTAGCAACCCGGGCGACAGTGCTTAACACGTCTCTTATGGTTTTGCTCTCGCCGATTATCTTTAAGTCTTTGTATTTTTCCTCTAACTGTTCTTTCAAGAATCTATTTTCTGATAAAACCTTCTGGTTTTCCAGAGCTTTTTTGACATTGATCTTCAACTCCTCCAAATCCACGGGCTTATTCACATAATGAAAAGCCCCTCTCCTCATCGCCTCAACCGCGGTCTCGATAGAGCCATGAGCAGTTATGACTATCACCTGAATTTCAGGATTTATCTCCTTCAGTCTGGACAATAACTCAATTCCATCCATACCCGGCATCTTTAAATCAATCAGGGCAGCTTCAAAAAAATCATCCTGTCCAAGCTTCAAGGCAGTCTCCCCTGAATCAGCTAAAGATACTGAGTAGCCTTCCTTCTGTAGAAAACCACCCAACATCTCTCTCTGTGATTCCTCATCATCCACGACCAGAATTCTGTACAAACCCATAACATCTCCTTATACTTTTTTGTCATTCTGAGGGAGTCCAACTGGACGACCGAAGAATCAACCTCAGAGTAAAATTCGACAGATTCTTCGTCTCTACGAGCCGTAAGGCTTTTAACGGCCTGCGGACTCAGGATGACGGCCTGAGAAAGATCCATCAGTATCCCCGCCTTGCCCTCAAGGCGGGACATGCATCCCACATCCATCTTGAGGGCAAGATGGGTTTACCAGTTTGGTCTGCTGGCTCATCAGCTAAATCCGCTGTGAATTCATACTGGTAGTCTGACAGTAAAAGTCGTCCCTTTTCCAGCTTCGCTTTCCACCTCGATCTTTCCCTTATGGTCGTTTATGATCCGGTAGGCAATTGCCAGCCCTAAGCCGGTTCCTTTTTCTTTAGTGGTAAAATAGGGCTGGAATATTTTTGAGAGATTTTCTTCGGAAATCCCAGGACCGGTATCTTTGACCTTTATGATATATTCTCTGCTAGAATTGTCAAGGTTACCTGAGATATTTATCCTCCCACCAGAAGACATAGCCTGAATACCATTCAGGATTATATTCACCAGAGCTTTTTTCATCTCCTCGCGATCCATCCTTATCTGAAAGTTATCTTCTATCTCTTTCTCAATGATTATACCTTTCTCTTTAGCCTCAATCTCCATTAAGGAGACGACCTCGGAAACAAAAGAACCTATGTCAGTGGAGACCAGATTCAATTTCTGCGCCTTGGCCAGACTTAGGAACTGGTTTATGGTTTGATCCAGCCTTTTTATCTCTTTTAGAATAGTCTGGGTGAAATTCGCATATTGCTCTTTGTCTTTTTCGGGCACGAACTCATTTTTCAACCTCTGGGCAGCGATGGAGATGGCATTCAGAGGATTCCTGATCTCGTGAGCCACCCCGGCTGCTAAGTTGCCCAAGGTTGAAAGTCTTTCTGCTCTTTTTGCTTCCTCCTCATACTTTTTAAGCTCAGTAATATCATGGATGACTGCCACAGCACCCTGCAATTCTCCTTTTTCGTCTGAGAGTATGGATGCGCCGAAAACCAGATCCTTCTCCTCTCCTGAGCCAAGTTTGTACTTTTTTTCCATTTCTCTAATACTTCTTCCTGAGTTGAAAACTTCATTGATCAGGCATTCATCCCTGGGAAATATCTGAGAATAATCTTTATTGATTACCTCCCCCCTTTTAAGCGAGAATATCTCCTCAGCCACCCGGTTAAAGGTGATGATTTTTCTATCCCTTTCAACTGCCACAACCGCACTGTTCATTCCCTCCAGTATATTCCCGGTCAAAGTTCTGATCTCCTTATAAGATTTGTCCAACACAAAATAGCTCTGGTTCACCATCACCATTCCAACCAAAAGTAACCCCAAGAAAAAAAGTATCAGGCTGAAAAGAATCATCTGGTTCTGATAGCTTCCGGATACTTGATTGTACCCGGCCAGGGACAGCCCTATCCTGAACACCCCTGGAGGGAATTGACTGGAAACAAAAGGCTTCACCACCTCCAGCACTTTCCCTTCTTCGAAAGCTGTGACCCTGCTCCTGGTCTCACTCCTCATTAAAGCTTCCAAGAGAAACGGGTCATTTTCCAGCTTCAGCATCTTTTCCACTTTCTTAGAAGCAAAGACAATCCCCTCTTTTGATTGGAGCACAATATATTCTATACCGCTTTGCTGGCTGATGTTCTGGATTAAATAACCGATCCCGATCTCTTTCTGAAAACTCTCCAGATACGAGGCCGGGGTTATCACCGTAATCCCACCCGAGCCGTTAAATCTCCTGAGAACTACCGCATATTTGCTCTCCGGATGAAATTCCTCCCCCTTTATCTCAAAACCCTCCTCCTGGCTTTCACCCTGCAGAACTCTCTCTAATTCTGCAACTGGGAAATTAGTCGTATCCTCGAAAATTCCTTTTTCCCCGGGAAGGCTGGTTTTCAAAATCTTTTTCTGTTTATCTAAAAGCTCTATCCTGTAGAGAGAGTTTTTGGTCACCAGTTCTGCCAATTTCGAATCAGTCAAAATTCCGCTTTTATCCATCTGGTCAACTAATTTGGCTATATCTAAAAGTCTCTCCTCTAAAAGCTCTTTTAAAAGGCTGTTGGCTTTGACCGTATTCTGGCTGGCTAAGACCAGGCTTTCCAAGAGGGCTTCTCCTTCCTTTTGCATAACTTTCAGCATATTCGATTTGCTTTTCTCGATGCTGAAAAAGGCAACCAGAAAAAGGATTATAGCAAAAAGAAGAGTAAGCAGAACCACATATCTCAGTCTTAATTCAGACAGGAATTTGAGACTCTTTAACTCGGCCAATTTCTTCTCCTTTTAATGAAGCTAATTTAAATAAAAATACTCAGGTGTCAAGCAATATGAATCTGGATGTAGCGGAAGGCTTCAGCCTTCCATATCTCTTTTTTGTTCTTTCAGGAGTAGGTCGGGTTGCGTAAGCTACCCGACCATCAGAGTTTGTCGGGCAGTCCCGCCTTTGACGGGACAGCCCGACCTACCGAAACTGGTAGGTCAGACATTCCTGTCTGACCCTTTTTCGTAGCGCAAGGCTTCATCCTTCAATCGATTTGGACTCGGTAGCCCACCTTGCCTCAAGGTGGGGTGATCTCAACTGACCCAAGTTGAGGGCAACCCTACGGGCAGGCTCTGGGTCTACCTGACTATATTTCTTCTCAGCAGATAGGTGTAGGTCGGGTTGCGCAAGCTACCCGACCATCAGAGTTTGTCGGGCAGTCCCGCTTCGGCGGGACAGCCCGACCTACCGTAACTTATCGTTGGTTGATTCCTGGACTCTAAAAGAACTTGACTTTTAGAGGCGAGGTAAATAAAATAGATCGGAATGTCGGGCGGTTTGCTCAATTCGCCCTGCTGAATTTTCCAAAAGAGGAGAGATTGAGTGGAAAAATCTAAAATCAAGCAAGAGGTCTGGAAAACTATTCAGGAGCTGAACCGAGCCTGGGCTGTAGACGGAAATCCGGATAAACTCAAAAATTATTTTCATAAGGATATGGTAGCAATTACTCCAACTGATCATAACCGTGTTGAAGGAAGAGACGCTTGCATCGCGGGCTGGAAGAAATTTGTTGAGACAGCAAAAATCCATTACTGGAAAGAGAAAGACCCGAAAGTTCAGATCCATGGAAACGGGAAATTTGCTGTAGTAACTTACTACTGGGATATGTCCTATGAAATGAGTGGACAAACCATTAAAGCCGGCGGAAGGGATATGTTCGCCCTGGTAAAAGAGAAAGGAAAATGGTGGGTAGTGGCAGACCAGTTTTCTACGTTTCCAAGCCAATAATAAAAAAGCTATTTAATCCACAAGTTATTGTTATTGAAGACGTATATATTACTAAACGAAAAAGGAGGAATTCATGAAAAACACAATCGAGAATCTGGCCAAAGCTTTCGTTGGTGAAAGCCAGGCACGGAACAGGTACACTTTTTATTCCAAGGTTGCCAGGAACGAGG